>JAJRBP010000054.1 GCA_028679405.1 Methanoregulaceae archaeon
CTGGAGAAATTCGACAAGGCGCGGAAAGACAAGGCAGATCTCGATATCAAGGCGACCGCGAAAGAACTGTCGTTTCACCTTGGCGGGATCAGGCTCCACACCCTGTTCTGGCAGAACATGGCCCCGGCAGGGAAGGGCGGAGGCGGACTCCCCGGAGGAGACCTTGCAAAAGCAATCGATGAAGAGTTTGGTGATTTCAACCGCTTCAAAAAAGAGTTCTCTACGGCGGCAACGAGCGTGGAGGGCTCGGGGTGGGCAGCACTCAGTTACTGCTTCAGGACAGGAAGGCCGCTTATCATGCAGGTCGAGAAGCATAACGTGAACGTGTTCCCTGAATTGAAGATCCTCATGGTCCTGGATGTCTGGGAGCATGCGTACTACCTCGACTACCGCAACGACCGTGCGAAATTCGTCGAGGCATTCTGGAACATCGTGAACTGGGACGAGATCGGGAAGCGACTGTCTGCTGCAGTCGCAGAAGTGAAAAGATAGTACGAATCCTTTTTGACCCGGGGATGATCGGACGATATCTCACTGCCATCGCATGGGTGAGGAATCAGTCGTCCCGGAACCGGTCCTATTCTTTTTCCGGAACACCGGCATGAATGCTGAGGAATCAGTTTTTACGGAGCCGATCCGATTCTTTTTTCCCGGTGGTAACCAGATGATTTAAAATCTGAGTTGCATGGTTAATACTCCCCCGCTCATCTACCTGAACAACGCCGCCACGAGCTGGCCGAAACCTCCGGAAGTGCGTACGGCCGTTACGGAATTCCTTGACATTCCGGCATTCGGATCGGGAAGGACAACCGGGACGCAGGGGGAGGACTACGTCACGAAGGCACGCGGGGCACTCTCCAGTCTCCTGGCTGCGGATCTGCCTGAACATGTGGTGTTCACCCAGAATGCGACCGATTCCTTAAACCACCTCATCCAGGGATTTCTGGCAGGAGAAAAAGAACGCTGCCATGTCCTCACCACCGCGTTAGACCATAATTCCGTGCTCCGGCCTCTCCACGAGTACGAACGGCAGCACCGGATCGGGCTGGGGGTCATCCCCTTCGAAAATTGCTCCGTTCGTCCCGAAGCGGTTGAGGCGGCCATCCGACCGGATACCAGGCTCATGGTCATGACCCATGGCAGCAACGTACTCGGTTCGGTCCAGGATATCCAGGGTATCGGAAACATATTGCACGATCATGGGATCTACTTCATCGTCGACGGGGCACAGACCGCCGGCCACATCCCCATTAACCTCCGGGATCTCCCGGTCGATGCCTTTGTTTTCACGGGGCACAAGGCTCTTTTCGGTATCCCTGGAACGGGAGGATTTTACATCCGGGATCCTGAAGCAATCGCACCGGTCCGTTTCGGCGGGACCGGTACGGACTCCTTCTCTCTTCTACACCCCCGCGGGATGCCGGAACGGTTCGAGGCAGGGACCCCCAATTATCCTGGTCTCGCAGCGCTTGCAGCGGGGGTGAACTACATTATCGGGGTCGGCATCGACACCATTGCTGCGAAAGCGGAGCGGCAGACCGCCTTCATTCTCCATGAGCTGAAGAAAAATCCGGACGTCATCATCTATAATGAACACCCCCGTCTTCCTATCGTTGCATTCAATATCCCGGGGCTGGAGAGTGACGATGTCGGGTTCATCCTCGCCCGTGCCTATGGGATCATCGCCCGGACAGGACTCCATTGTGCACCTCTTGTCCATAAGGAAATTGACGGGGGGAAAGGCTGCGTGCGGCTGAGTCTCTCCTGGTTTACCACGGATAAAGAGTGTCGCATTGTTGCCGAAGCGGTAAGGGAGATTGCGCAAAATGCGGATCCTGCGGTCAGTCCGTCATAAAGTCTGTGCTGACGGCTCCTTCATGAAGGAGTTCCTCCTCGATGCCCCGGTGACCACAGGGTTTTTTTCCTACCTTCGGCACTTCGGGTCCGTCGAAGCGCTACCCGGTCTCGGCGAGGGATTCTATAAATTTGAAAAGCCTGAGTGGTTCTCCATCAAAGGATTTGCAGGTGACACCACCGTTGAGGTCCGGTTCAGGAAGGAGGTGATGGACCTGACGGTGGATTTTGTCTATCTCCTTTTCGCGTCGTATCGGGAGGAAACGCCGGACCTTTCCGTGCTGAAACTGAGGGAGCGGGCCATAAGTGAACGAGTCCGGAAGCACCTCCATGGAACATGAGGATTCCCTCCTCACATGAGTCCACCCACGTGATTGATTCACCGTATGTTCTTCGGCGGATGACAAAGTCCTGTCTTTGTCGGTATCTTCAGATTATCTGAAAATCCAACCGTGATTTTTCCGTTGTCTTTTTGTATCCGTCAGGAGTACATTCACCATGGACCTTCTCATCGCGTTTGCGGTTACTCTGGTCCTCATAACCGTCGTCAGTCTACGGTTCAGGATATCCCCGTTTTTTACGCTCATCGGGGGCTCGATCCTGTTCGGGCTCATGGCCGGCATGACGCCGGATGAGACATTCCTCGGGATTGTTTCCGGGGTCGGAAAGGTCTTTTCGTCATTCGGGATTATCATCCTCTGCGGTGCGGTCATCGCAAAAATCCTCCAGGAAGAACACCTGATCGGGCAGATCGTCGCGGATATCAGACGGCTTGTGAAAGATCCCAGGAATATTGCCGGGGTGTCAGGGTACCTCCTCGCAGTCCCGATCACCTGCTGCGTCACCGCGTACATCATGTTGAACCCGATCCTCGAGAGCTGCGAGAAAGATCCCCGCAGACGAAACATCCTCCTCTATCTTGCAGCCGTGGGGAGCATCGTCTCTTATGCCCTCGTCTACCCGACGCCCGTAGTAATACCCCTCTTCGATGCATTCTCCGGCGGGATGAGCCCGCTCCTGTTCGACGCGATCTCAATCCCGCTCTCCCTGGCCGTGCTTGCCGCGATCCTGTTCGCGTTCCGCTGGGCGGATAAGGGAGGTGCCGGGAACGAACCCGCGTCGCAATGTCCCGCCACAATTCCGGCCGAAGGGCAGGAGGGGATCCATTGGAGAGCATGGGCGCCCTTCATCGTGATCCTTCTCGCGATCCCGGTTGCCTTCCTGGTCCTGCACCTCTCCCACGTGAGCATGATCAACTTCATCATGCTCGCCGGGGCCGCGACTGCCATCATCATGGCAAAACGCGAGACGAGGACATCCGGCTTGTCCCAGGCTGCGAAACATGCAGGCCTGATCATATTCGACATCTGCGGGGCAGGCGCCCTCGGGTTCGTCATCGTCGCGAGCGGCTTTGCGACGGAAGCCCTCGGCCGGCTCACCCTCCTGATCCCGATCATCCTCGTGCCTTTCATCCTCGCCGCGCTGATCGAGACTGCCCAGGGATCACGTGTGGTCACCGCAGTGATTACCGCAGAAGTCCTTGCAGGCACGGTGGTAGCGAACGGGATCCATCCGGTCCCCCTCATTCTCCTCATCAGTGCCGGGTCCTGTATCGTCTCATACGTGACCGATCCCTTCTTCTGGCTCGTCCAGAGAACGACGGGAGATACTATCGGGGCCGTGGTAAAGTACTATACGCTGCCCATCGCCCTTGCGGGAGCGGGGATCTTTTGCGTGGCAATCGGGCTCGAATACCTGGTCTTTTGATCCGATTGAAATGAGTATTGGCCGCAGGCCTCAAGGAAGTCCCTGCAAACAGTTGGTGACATATCAGCATCTGGTCCATTAACAAAAAAAACAAAAATTTATAAGCATACGAAAGCATGATCCTTCCATCGAATGAAGCCAGACCATGCATCTTCCAGGAAGGCGGATCCATCCGGCGGCTGCCGGACTGTCCCGTCCGGTGTCTCGTTACCGGAAAGAGATCTGTACGAGTATAACGAAGAAGGGGCTGTTATTTCATCCACATCGCCCGAAATGAAACAATCAAAAAGATTGCTCCGTATTGACTGCATCAGGGAGGATTCAGGTACGGACGATGTGCATGAACACCATTCACGGGTCCGGAACGAACCGACCCGGGTATCGGCTGAATTCAGGCCTGTCGGACCTTATTCCTCCGCATCAAACCGGGGAAGCCCCGGGAACGGGGGCCCGTAATGGCGGTGGACACCGGATCGGCAATTGCATGGCTTCTTGCCTCCACCGCACTGGTCATGCTGATGATACCGGGGGTAGGCCTCTTCTACGGGGGTCTCGTCCGCAAGAAGAACTTCATCTCAATGGTCACGATGACGTTCCTGGCATTCTCGCTGGTCAGCATCCAGTGGATATTCATAGGCTATTCCCTGGTGTTCGGGAATGACATCTACGGCGTCATCGGGAACTTCCAGTCGATAGGATTATCCGGCGTCGATATGGACCTGCCGGGCCGGTTCAGCGGGGTCATCCCCGAACTGCTCTTCATGGCGTACCAGATGATGTTTGCGGCCGTGACGATGGCGATTGTCATCTCCGGGATGGCTGAAAGGGTGAAACTCAGCTCGTTTATCATCTTCGCACTTCTCTGGACAACCCTTGTGTACGATCCCGTTGCCCACTGGGTATGGGGCGGGGGATGGCTCGCTGCACTTGGTTTCCTTGACTTTGCGGGAGGAGCGGTTGTTCATATTACCGCCGGTTTCTCCGCCCTCGCCATAGCCCTGGTCATCGGGAAGAGAGCCGGATTCGGGACGTACTCGATGGAACCTCACAATATCCCGATGACCCTCCTCGGGGCCGGGCTGCTCTGGTTCGGATGGTTCGGTTTCAACGGGGGCAGTGCGCTTGCCGCCAACGGGCCCGCCATCAACGCCATCGTGGTGACAAATACCGCCGCTGCTGCCGGTGCACTTGCCTGGCTCGCGGCGTCGTGGGTAGGGGGGCACCCGAGTTCCATAGGTATGGTCAGCGGGGCTATCGCAGGCCTCGGAGCCATCACCCCCTGTGCGGGATTTGTCGGGCCCCAGGTGGCGGTCCTTATCGGAGTCCTGGCAGGCCTCCTGTGCTACAAGGCGATGGAGTGGCGGATAAAGAAGGGGATGGATGAAAGCCTGGATGCGTGGTCGGTCCATGGGATCGGAGGTGTCTGGGGGACGGTCGCGGTCGGGATTTTCGCGGTGGCGGCGATCAACGGGTACAACGGACTGCTGTACGGAAATGCCGGGCAGTTCCTGGTAAACGCCGGAGGTGCCGTCTTCGTGCTGGCATATTCATTCGGGGTCTCCTATGTCCTGGCGCTGGTTATCGACCGGATAATGGGATTGCGTGTATCGGAAGAGGAAGAATATGTGGGACTGGACCTGTCCCAGCACGGGGAACGTGCATGATGAGGTGAACCGACCATGAAGCTGATTAAAGCGATAGTACGTCCTGAGCGCCTTGATTTTGTAAAAAAGGCGCTCGAGGACCAGGAACTGTACGGTATGACCATCACTGAAGTGACGGGCCGGGGTGAACAGAAAGGGATTTCCCTTCAGTTCCGTGGCAGGATGGTGGCCATCGACCTGATTCCGAAGGTCAGCGTGGAAGTCGTGGTGAAAGACGCAGATGCGGAACGTGCGATCAGGGCGATAGTCAGGGGGGCAAAGACCGGGAAGATGGGTGACGGGAAAATCTTCCAGATACCAGTCGAAAAGGTCGTCAGGGTGAGGACAGATGAAATAGTGGCTGATACGTGAGAATATCGCGCTGAAAAGAGAAAATAATCTCAACTTGTCCCTCCCCCACACACTCCCACCTGAAATCCGGATCCTATCGAGTCGCAGGCGGAATTCGTAGGTCTGCATTTTTTTGCATGATTACGACGGTCTGTTCCGGCCATCCGGTGCGGATGGCAGACTTCCCCGTTTCCATGATCCCGGGAAATTTCCTTTTGGAAGATATCTCCGGTTCGAGGGTACCGGATGACATTTCGTGGAGCAAGATACCCGGAGTATCGCGGTAAACCCACCAAGTCGATATGCTCACCCTGGTGCCCATCTTATCGCAGGTGGTCCGGGCAAATCCGTATGTGGGCTCGGAAAAGACCGGCCCGGTCTCCCGGGGACGAAACCTATAAAAAATCTGGCTCCTATTGTGGAGAATATCGTTGTCCGGGCAAAGCATGTTACAGGGGGATCCTGCAGGAAGCTCCCGTACCAGCTTTGGAATGGGGTGAAATCGTCATGAAACTCATGAAGGCGACATTCGGAGGTGGGTGTTTCTGGTGCATGCAGCCCCCGTTCCAGGAGGTGGAGGGTGTGACCGAAGTGGTGGCCGGGTATGCCGGCGGGAAGAAGGAGAACCCGACCTACGAGGAGGTATCGACAGGGACGACGGGCCACGTTGAAGCCGTCCAGGTCACGTACGACGCGGAAAAAGTCTCGTACGACCGGCTTCTCGACGTTTTCTGGACGCAGATCGACCCGACCGATGATGCGGGCCAGTTCGCGGACAAGGGGTCGCAGTACAGGACCGCCATCTTCTACCACGACGAAGAGCAGAAGCGGATTGCAGAGGCCTCGAAGAAAAGACTGAATGACTCAGGGAAATTTAAAAGCCCGGTCGTCACCGGGATCAGGCCGTTCACGAATTTCTATCCTGCCGAGGAGTACCACCAGAACTACGCCCGGAAGAAACCCCGGGAATACCAGATGTACAAGACCTATTCGGGTCGGGAAGCCTACCTCGAGAAGACCTGGGGACATGGGGGGAAGGGGAAGGTGAAGGTCTATTCGACGCCGAGGTGTCACAACTGCCACGAGATCAAGGAGTTCCTGAAATCGAAGCACATCGAGTTCGAGGAGATCGATATCGCCGGAAACGAGGAGGCCAGGAACATGATCATCGCCCGCACCGGTCACCTCGGTGCGCCAATCGTCCAGATCGGCGATGAGTTCATCTTTGGTTTCGACCCGAAGAAGATGGAGTGGCTGCTGAAGTAAGGCGATGCATGCCGGTTCAATCGCGGGGAGTTTTTAAATCCCGGCCAACCCTGATTCCCGGGACTCCTGTAATATTTCGTTTTAAAGATAAGAATAATGATCCCCACGAAACCTGATTCCGATTCATTTGAGAACTCTTATATTCCGGTCGGTTGATGATTTGCTGTGGGGGGAAGTCCGGCATGGAAAAGACCTGTGTGTGGAAGCATCCCCTGCAATCAAGGAGGTTTCTCATGAGACATATGAATCGTCTGGTTTTACTCGCAGTTGCAGTGGTCCTGCTGCTCGCCCTGGGTCCCGTATCGGCCGGAACTCCGCTTGTAGACATGAACATCTACCTTAACCCGCCTACCGACCATTACGTGGGCGATCATTTCGTACTCGGTGGAAA
>JAJRBP010000194.1 GCA_028679405.1 Methanoregulaceae archaeon
CTCGCCGGGTTTCAGTACCCTGACCTTTAGGTCGGTCGTCCGCTCTATCGCATACCTGAATTTATCCGCGTCCTGCCTGATCTTCTCCCAGGTATTGTAGTGAATGGGGATCACCAGAGGGGCGCCGATATAATTCGCGGCGATCATCGCCTCGTCCGGCCCCATCGTGAACCGGCCGCCTATCGGCAGGAGCGCGACATCGGGCCTGTACAGCTCCCCGATGAGCCGCATATCTGAGAAGAGCGCCGTGTCGCCCGCATGATACACACGCACGTTACCCATGCCGATCACCAGTCCGGCAGCACCTCCTCCGCCGAATCCCTGGCCGGCCTCCTCGATCCAGGAGGAGTGGACGGCCTGGGTCATCGTGAACGTGACCCCTCCGGCAGTTATCGTCCCGCCGAGGTTCATTCCGTCAGCGGGGACTCCTTTCGAGATGAGGTACTTGGCGACCTCGTTGATCGCGACAGTCGGCCGCTTCAGGCGGACTGTTTCTCCCATGTGGTCCGCGTGCCCGTGGGTGACCGCGACCAGGTCGGGGACGACCTCAATTTTTCCGTCGGGGACGAAAGGGTCGACCAGCACTGTCTTTTCTCCTTCGAGGAGGACGCATGAATGACCGAACCAGGTGAGTCTCATGGATAGGGAATGGACGATCCCGGATAAAAAAAGATCTAATCTGCCGGGGAGGAGAGGGGATCAAAAGCGACCTTTCTCTCCTGCAGTTATGTTGGGTGAAAAATTTGTGGGGTTGGGAGATACTACGGGAAAAATTGTTCCTATCCGACCTCGATGACCTCGGCCTCGGTGATGTCGATAGACTCGCCGAGACTGTCGCGGGTGATACTGCGGGTCATCTGTTCGGTCAGGTCGCGGTCTTCCATGACGTCCTTGATCCTGTTGAGGTAGACATCGATCGTCGGGTCTTCCTGCTGCTCGATCACGTGCCTGTACTCACGAAGGGTCGACGGGCTGACCCCGAGCTCCTCGCTGACGTCCTTCATCGTCTCGCCTGAACTGATGAGGTTCTCCATCCTGTCGCGGTCGAATGGCATCTTGAAGTCGAGTTCCCTGAAGAGCTTGAGCCGGACACGTGCCCTTGCGACAGTCTTCGAGAGCTTCTCGTCCCCGAGTTCGCGGGCGATCTCGGTATCGTTCTTCCCTGCATAGTACGACGAGACCAGGCGGGCAAGCTGGATGGGCTTGAGCTTGGTCTTGAAGAGTCCCTGGTCGAGGATCTCGCGCATCACAAGCGCGATCTCACGTTCAACTGCATCCCGGTCCCTGAGGGAGCCGTGGATCTTTTTCATCGGCTCCACGATCTTCGTCTTGCTCGTGAAGGTGGTGAACAACTCCAGCAGTTGCGTCTTGCGTTTATCTTCTGCCATGTCAGTCCTGTTTCCCGTTTGGATTACCGAAATACATACGCGGCTTCGTATTTAATCCTATCCATTGCGTCCTGCATAACAAGCCTGATATAATGCCCTTTAAATTGCTACGGCATGCAACTCGCGGATTTTCCAGTTCCCGGCCCGGTGCTGCGGCCGATGCAGGACAACCCCGTTTCACCCGTATTTCCGGACAGCTTTTTCATGGAGGGCACCGATGTATAGAGGAGAAGAATTCGTGATCGCATGAGTGATGTATACGAGAAGGTGATCGATCTCGCACGCAGGCGGGGCTTTATCTGGCCGACGGCAGAGTGTTACGGCTCGGTGGCCGGGTTCATCGATTACGGCCCGCTCGGCTCGATGATGAAGCGCCGGATAGAGGACCTCTGGCGTTCTTTCTACGTGATCCAGGAGGGATACTACGAGATCGAGTGCCCGACGATCGGCCAGGAGTCCATTTTCATCGCCTCAGGGCACGTGAAAGGCTTCTCCGACAAGATGGTCCAGTGCCCGCACTGCAGGGAGTATCACCGGGCCGATCACGTTGCCGAGGGGCACAAGGTGCCCGGTGCATCGACGATGAGTGCCGAAAATCTCGGGAGTGCCCTGCGGGATCTCCCCTGCCCGTCATGCGAGAAACCGTTCGGCGAGGTAGAGGTCTTTCACTTCAACCTGATGTTCAGGACCTCGATAGGGCCAGGTTCCCAGCGCGTCGGATACCTCAGGCCCGAGACCGCACAGGGCATGTTCACGGATTTCCAGCGGCTGCTGCGGTTTTACCGCGACAAGCTCCCGTTCGGGGCCGTCCAGATCGGGAAGTCCTACCGGAACGAGATCTCGCCCAGGCAGGGGATGATCCGCCTGCGGGAATTCACCCAGGCCGAGGCCGAGATCTTTGTCCACCCGAACGAGAAGTCACACCCCGAGTTCGCACGGTATTCGGGCTATACTGTTCCGCTCCTCGGGATTCCCCAGCAGGAGGCCTGCACCCCCGTCGTCCCGAAGACTATGCACGACGCGGTGCAGTCCGGACTGATCGCGAATGAATACGTCGCATACTACCTGGCCCTCACCCACGACCTCTTCATCAGGATTGGGATCAAGCCGGAGAAGATCCGGTTCAGGCAGCACCTGCCGGACGAACGCGCCCACTACGCGGAGGACTGCTGGGACGCGGAGGTCTTCTCCGAACGGTTCGGGTGGGTCGAGACCGTCGGGATCGCGGACCGCACGGACTACGATCTTCGGGCCCATGCCGGAGAGAGCGGCGAAGACTTCTCGGTCTTCATCCAGTTCGATGCGCCAGAGACCGTGAAGAAGACGGTGGTCGTTCCAAGCCAGAAGGCGCTCGGCCCGAAGTTCAGGGACAAGGCCAAGAAGATCACACAGGCCCTTTCCGAGGCTGCACCGGTCCAGGGAGGCATCACCGTCAATGTGGACGGGGAAGACCTGTTCATCGGCCCTGAATTCTACGAAGTCCGCGAGGTCGAGACGGAGATCCAGGGGGTCAACATCATTCCCCACGTGATCGAGCCGTCGTATGGGATAGACCGCATGTGCTACGCCGTCCTCGAACATGCGTACGACGAAGAGATCGTGGAGGGCGAGGAGCGGAAGGTCATGAGGTTTCCTCCGAAGATCGCACCTATCCAGGTCGCGGTCTTCCCCCTCATGTCACGTGACGGCCTCGACACGATCGCGCGTGGTATCACCGACGCCCTCAGGAAAAGAGGCGTCCTTGCCGAATACGACGACTCGGGTGCGATCGGGAGGAGGTACCGGAGACAGGACGAGATTGGGACTCCGTTCGCGATCACGGTGGACTACGATACGAAGGAGGACGGCACCGTCACCATCCGGGACCGCGACAGCATGCGACAGGTGAGGGTGGCCGCTGCAGACATTCCCAATCTCGTCCACTCGCTCATTGAAGGGACGAAGGGGTTCTCCGAGATCTGCGTATGAAATGGATCTC
>JAJRBP010000307.1 GCA_028679405.1 Methanoregulaceae archaeon
TCGGCGAGTATCCACCTTCTCGACCGGAACGGATACCCGGTCCTTGCGACCGGGAACCTAAAGTCAGCCATGCTCAATCAGGATGATGTCTGGGCTGGTGCTGCCTATCCGCAGGGTACCTACCTGACTTCGTGTATTATTCCGAAAAACTTCTTGAATGAAGGATTATATTATATTTCAGTAATACTTTTGACTGATATCGCACATACTCATGTCCAGGAAGACGAATTAGTATCCTTCTCGGTCCATGACACAGGCGAGATGAGAGGAGAGTACATGGGGGGATGGATCGGCATGATCAGACCCAGGCTCGAATGGCACACGGAACCAGTCCAGGATTAATATTTCCATGAAGGTTGTCATACTTGCAGGCGGGCTCGGCACGAGGATGACCGAAGAAACGGTCACAAGACCGAAACCTATGGTAGAGATCGGAGGAAAGCCGATCCTATGGCATATCCTCAATATTTATTCCCACTTCGGCTTCAATGACTTTATCATCTGTCTCGGTTACAAGGGCTATATAATCAAAGAGTATTTTGCCAACTATTATCTTCACATGTCTGATGTCACCATCGACATCAGGAACAACAAGACAGAGATCCACCAAAACTTTTCCGAGCCCTGGAAGATCTCGCTCATCGACACTGGCGATTATACAATGACCGGCGGACGTGTCAAACGGATCCAGCCATATATCGGTGACGAGACCTTCATGCTCACCTATGGCGATGGCGTTTCAGACGTGAATATCGCCGAGCTTGTCAGATTCCATGCTGAACACGGGAGAATCGGAACGATAACCGCGATCAGGCCGCCCGGGAGATTCGGCGCCCTGCAGATACAGCATGGATGCAACGTGACCTCCTTCCTGGAGAAGCCCAGGGGAGACGGGGGATATATCAATGGCGGATTCGGGGTATTTGAACCCGAACTCTTCGATTATCTCAAGGATGACTCAACGGTTCTCGAACGGGATCCCATGGAAACTCTCGCGAGGAACGGCCAGTTATGCGCCTTCAAACATGAAGGATTCTGGTTTGCAATGGATACCCTGCGGGATAAACTTCGCCTCGAGGAGTTATGGGCAACCGGGAATGCCCCCTGGAAAGTGTGGAAATGACCGGAGTCCGAGAGAAACTCTCTGGCAGTTACCAGGACCGGACAGTCCTGATCACCGGTCACACGGGCTTTAAGGGGACGTGGCTTTCCCTCTGGCTCGAATCACTTGGTGCACGGGTTGTCGGGTTCAGTCTTGACCCGCCGACAAGACCCTCGTTCTTCACCTGTTCCGGGTTATCAGGCAGGATTACCGATATAAGGGGAAATGTCCTCGACTACCGGCACCTGGAAGAGACCGTGGACAAGTACCGGCCGGATTACATCTTCCACCTTGCCGCACAACCGCTCGTGCGGCATTCCTACCTGGACCCGTCCGCGACCTTTGCCACGAATATCATGGGAACCGTGAATATTCTCGAGGCGGTCAGGGTTATCCGGCATTCCGCGACCTGCGTGTGCATCACCAGTGACAAATGTTACGAGAACCGCGAATGGGATTATGCCTATCGTGAGAATGACCGGATGGGAGGATATGATCCCTATAGTGCAAGCAAGGGTGCGGCCGAAATCGTAATCTCATCTTACCGGAAGAGCTTTTTCAATTCCGATTCAATGGGGGGATCGTCCTGTGCGTTGGCTTCTGCACGCGCTGGCAACATCATCGGTGGGGGTGACTGGGCAGAAGACCGGCTCGTCCCTGATTGCATCAGGTCGCTTGCCAGAGGAGAACCGGTGAAGATAAGGAGTCCTGGGGCGGTTCGTCCCTGGCAGTACGTCCTGGACCCACTCTTCGGATACCTCTGGCTTGCTACCAGGCTGAACAAGGAACCGGAAGTATACGCCGAAGCCTGGAATTTCGGGCCAGGGTACGCCAACACTGTCGATGTCGGGACCCTGTGCACGCTCATCATAGGGGAGTGGGGAAGTGGAGCATGGGAAGATGTCTCAGGAGAGGATCCCGGGAAAGTGCATGAAGCGGGCACCCTGAAGCTCGATATCACCAAGTCAGGAACAAAACTGGGATGGAGACCGCAGGTCAGTATCGGGGAGGCAGTCCGTAAGACGGTGGCCTGGTACAAACAGTTTAAAGATACACCGGATCAATGCCGCGCGTTTTCCCTCATCCAGATAGAAGATTACATGAAACAGGCGGATTCCGGATACCGGGATATTCCGCAGATAATCCCTGAATTCAGGCATTACGACCGGACATAAATACTCCATGAGAACTTTAACAACAACAGAAAATAAATTCACACCTCAATGAAAAATCCTATAATCACGAGGGAATGATCGAATGACCATGCGTGTTGCAGACTATATCACGTCCCGGTTATACGATGCCGGCGGGGAATGTGTTTTCATAATCACCGGAGGGATGATCATGCACCTCTCAGATGCATTGCTCTGCCACGGAAAACAGCGGTATGTCTGTTGTCACCATGAACAGTCCGCGGTAATGGCAGCGGAGGCATATGGAAGGGCAACCGGAAAACTTGGAGTCGCGTATGTGACGGCCGGCCCGGGTGCCCTCAATACTCTGAACAGTATCACAGGGGCATATGTTGACTCATCTCCACTCATCGTCGTTTCAGGCCAGTCGAAGGTATCCCAGGCAAAGATTACCGGTCCACGGCAGTTCGCCCTCCAGGGTTTCAATACGTTGCCCATTTTTCAGAATGTGACCAAGTATTCGGTTATGCTCGACGATGTTTCCCGGGTAAAATACGAGATCGAAAAGTGTATTTTCATCGCACAGTCCCACCGGGTGGGACCTGTGTGGATTGAATGCCCGATCGATATCCAGGGTGCCCTGTTCGATCCTGACGAGTATGAGGGTTATGTTCCGCCGGTGGTACGAAATACCGGAGGATCCGGCCTCGCAGGCCTTGTACGTGAAGTGGCTGGCGAGATAAGGAAAAGCAGGAGGCCATCTCTCCTTGCCGGTGCAGGGATCCGGTTGTCCGGTGCGACAGAAGAACTCCATCGTTTCGTCGATTCGGTCGGAATCCCGGTGATGACCTCCCGGCTCGGGATGGATCTCATCGATCATCACCACCCGCTCTTCGTTGGCAGACCGGGGACCTATGGTGACCGGGCCAGCAACTTTACTATCCAGAATTCAGACCTCCTGCTCAGTATCGGGTGCAGGCTGGCCATTGGTCTGGTGAGTTATGACTATGACAATTTTGCCAGGTTTGCGAAGAAGATTATTGTCGATATTGATGAGAAGGAACTGAATAAGCCGTCGGTAAGGCCTGATATTCCAGTCTGCGCAGATGC
Source organism: Methanoregulaceae archaeon (assembly GCA_028679405.1). Lineage (GTDB taxonomy): Archaea > Halobacteriota > Methanomicrobia > Methanomicrobiales > Methanospirillaceae > JAJRBP01. The sequence goes on from JAJRBP010000307.1 coordinate 3,346, forward strand.
ACGGGAATTCCTCGAGGCACTGAATTCGGAGCTGGACGGCTTTCGGTTTGACAATCCCCGGTGGGTGGAACAGACCCGGATATGGAAGAGGAATTACCCGGTCGATCTGCCGGAATACCGGGATGAAAAGGAGGGGATTAATTCCTACCATTTCTATCACGTACTCTCCGAGAAGGCACCTGCTGAAAGCTTATTCCTTGTTGACACCGGGTCGTGCTTCCATGCGTTTGCCCAGGCGTTCCAGGTAAAGGCAGGACAGCGGCATATCATTACCGGGGGGCTCTCGACAATGGGCTACATGCCTGCAGCAATCGGCCTGTCGTCGGCAAATCCAGGAAAGAATGTATACTGTATAACTGGCGACGGGTCTTTTCAGATGAATATCCAGGAACTCCAGACCATCGTGCACAACCAGTTACCGATAAAAATTATCCTTCTTTCCAACAACGGATACCTCTTGATCCGCCTGACGCAGGATAACTTCCAGAACGGAAGACATATCGGGACTGATGATAAAACCGGGATCAGTTTCCCGGACCTTCAGAAAATTTCCGCAGCATACGGACTGAAATATCTTAAATTGTCAGATTCAAGGGATTTAAACGAGAGAATCGTTGATATTTTCACACAACCCGGCCCGATGATCTGTGAGATTATGAGCCCGGGAGATCAGGTGCTGATCCCAAGAATCGCATCAAAGAGCCTCGAAGACGGGAGGATGGTCTCCATGCCGTACGACGACATGTTCCCGTTTCTCCCGAGGGAAGAATATCTCCGGAATAATGTACGGGATACCATTACCTGATTCCGGTGTCATGACCATTCCGGAAATGTGGGGATAATGAAAAAGACGAGGGTAGCAATTCTGGGATCGGGGAATATCGGTACGGATCTGCTGATCAAAATCCTGCGTTCTCAATACCTTGAATGTTCATTGTTCATCGGGCGGCACCTGAACTCCCCGGGAATGAACAAGGCCGGCAGTTTGGGGGTGAGAATTTCCGATCTCAGTATCGAAGCGATAGAAAGAGAACCTGACTGCTGCCAGGTCGTCTTTGATGCGACCTCTGCACTTGATCACCGGAAGCACTGGCCGGTACTAAAGAAACTGAACAAAAGGGTGATCGATCTGACGCCTTCGGGGATAGGAGAGATGTGTGTCCCTGCCCTGAATATTGAGCACTGTCTCGACATTGAGAATGTAAACATGATCACCTGCGGCGGACAAGCGTCGATACCGCTCGCTTCAGTGATAGGAAATACCCAGGATGTCGAGTATATCGAGGTGGTATCAACCATTGCGTCGAGAAGTGCAGGACCGGCCACAAGGATAAACCTCGATGAATACGTGGAATCGACCGAGAAAGGGATCAGGAAATTTTCAGGATGCTCAAATGTGAAGGCAATTCTGACCTTGAGCCCGGCCCAGCCCCCGATAGACATGCAGACAACGGTCTTTGCAAAGGTGACCCGTCCTGACATGCAGGCACTAAAAGAAGAAATCCCGAAGATGGCCGGGAGGGTGCAGCATTACGTTCCTGGTTATTCGATCATCGTACCCCCCATGGTTGAGTCCGATCGGCTGGTGACCATGGTCAGGGTCCGTGGACTGGGCGATTATCTCCCGAAGTATGCGGGGAACATGGACATCATCAACTGTGCTGCAATCGCAATGGCGGAAGAATATGCAAAAGCTGGTGAAGGGGAACGGGGAGGAGATGGACGATGAAAAGGATCCTGATACATGACGTCACGTTACGCGACGGAAATCATGCAATATCCCATAAAATGACCGCTGTACAGATTGCCGCGTATGCGGCGGCTGCAGATGCGGCAGGTGTACCGGTTGTCGAAGTCGGTCATGGCAATGGTCTCGGAGCATCATCCCTGCAGGTGGGCGAGAGCGCCATATCAGATGAGCTGATGCTGAAAACGGCAAGAATGAATTTACCTGATTCAAAGCTGGCGATACATGTCATTCCCGGGTTTGCAACCATTAACAAGGATTTGAAACTGGCGATTGACAACGGGGTCGATGTCGTTCGCGTGGCATCGCACTGTACCGAGGCGGATATTACCCAGCGGCATATCAATTATGTCAGGGATCGGGGAAAAGAAGCGTACGGCGTACTAATGATGAGCCACATGGCCTCGAAAGAGACACTGGTCGAGGAGAGCCAGAAGATGGAGTCCTATGGTGCGGAAGGGGTCATCATTTTTGATTCTGCGGGAACATACCTTCCCGGTCAGGTCAGCGAAAGGGTCCGGGAGCTCGTTGCCAGCCTCAATATCCCGGTGGGGTTTCATGCACATAATAACCTGGGACTGGGAATAGCCAATTCCATGGCCGCTGCAGAGGCCGGGGCCAGTATTATTGATGGTTCTGCCCGGGGTTTCGGTGCCGGTTCCGGAAATGCCCAGATCGAGGTTCTGATTGCGGTCCTTGAAAAGATGGATTACCAGACCGGCGTTGATTTTTACCGGATGCTTGATGCTGCTGATCTCGCCGAACGGGATTTGCTGAAGGAAATTCCCCGGATAAAATCACTGAGCATAGTCAGTGGTCTTTCCGGGGTTTTCTCAGGCTTTATCAAGCCGGTGGAGAGGATATCCAGGGAATTTAATGTTGATGCCCGGGATGTCCTCTTCGAGCTCGGGCGGCGGCAGGTCGTGGCGGGGCAGGAAGACATTATTATAGACGTTGTTTCGAAATTATGTGCAACGAAGGATGAAAGATAAGTCATGCCGCCAACCCGGAGAGAACTGATTTTTGAAGACTGTGAACGGGTGACTTCGGGCCAGGTATCGAACCTGGAACTATTGAACGATAAAAAAATCCTGATAACCGGGGGAACAGGGTTCATGGGCACCTGGCTGGCCGAGGTTGTCAGCTTCTTAAATGACACCTGCGATTTTCATATCCAGCTGTACCTCCTCTCAACACGGGCAAATATGTTCGGAGAGAGGGTGCCTCATCTCGCATCAAGACCTGATATCACCCTTATTAACCGGGATATCCGGAACCTGAACGATGTAACCCGCGAGGCGACCTATATTGTTCACGCTGCGGCAAGCCCGGACAGCAGGGTCCATGCATCCGATCCCCTGAGGACGATTGAGGTGATTGTGAACGGGACGCATTCAGTTCTCGAATATGCAACGAATCTGCCAACCGTTGAACAGATACTGAATATCAGCTCGG
>JAJRBP010000232.1 GCA_028679405.1 Methanoregulaceae archaeon
GAGGTGGTGACCTCGGGTCTTCATCAAAACACATCTCCTGATACGATATATCAGCTCCTCCACGGTGTGAGGAAATACCAGAAATTACCTTTCGGCTCCCTGACTCCGGGGCAGAAGGGCACCCTGTTTTTTGAACCCCGGTGCAAATCTGTCGCAGTTCAACTGCCATATCTCAGTAAAATGCATTTCCTGTTCGTAACGGTCCGTCAAACCAAAAGGAACCAGGTAATCCCTCTGTCGAGAAATCGCTCATTTCCAGACGACATTGCTCTTTGCAGGTAACAACCCGGCCTGTCCGGTGAACCTCGCCACATACCTGCCATGCGGCACGGCCATCGGGAACCGGTAATACCCCATCCCGCATGCAGTCGTTTTCCTGAGGAATACCCCGTTACGGTAGAGTTTTATCACCGCAGGCTGGGAGAAGGGGAGCTGGGTACCCTGCAGGCTGGTCAGCCTGCCCCCGAATCCATACCCGGTATAGGAGATTAGAGTCAGTTTCGTCGCCTTGGCTGCTGCGACTGCGCCTGCCGGAAGAGTTATGGCGGCGATAAGCAGTACGAGAAAGAGCAGACAAATGAACCTGTATCCATTCTTCATCAGGTGCCACCTTTTGACAGAGAGCGGTTGGGGGGAATCGCGTAAAAGAGTTTTGCCTGAATGCCCTGAAAGAGGACGGTTATAAAAAAGGCGCAGAGCTAAATATTCATCGCGAAGAGGATTTTCGTATGCGACACGATCACGGGACAAAAACCTTTCAGCCGACGCTTTGTTTTGTAGGGATCCTGGCAGTCCTTCTGATCATCCTGGGCACCGGGAACGTCAGTGCAGATATCCCCGTGAATACCACCCCGGAGACCAAAGGGATCATGTCCGTTTCGTCCGTCACCGCCCAGGGGACCGTGACTGCGAGCGACTCTCTCTCCTGGCAGCAGAGCAGCGATGCGGTCGATGCACCGCCTCTCCTCGCGGCCGGGTACCCGGCGGTCGGGGGCAGGTTCCACGGCGAATGGTTCGGGGCAGAACCCGGAGATATCGTGCTTGTTCCGCCTGATATTATCGCAGACGGGATCGCAGCAAATTCGGCCGGGGAAGTGCAGTATTCAGCCGGGTATTCGGAAAACACAATGGCCGTCCAGGGTGCGACCGGCTATGCAAAGACTACAACGGTGGATACCGCAGGGGAGATCGCGGACAGGAACAATATCGCTGCGGACAAGATCGTCTCGTTTATCGCAGTGAACGAACAGGGCAGGATGACCAGCAGTGAGGACATCCTCGTCGATGGTGCAGGCGCTTCTGCCATGGCGGCCGGTACGATCCTCTGCCCCTTCGGGACGACCTCCGGAATCCCTTTCATTCCTCCCTTCTGTAACGTCGTGGTGACAGGCAGCAGTGTCGACGTCTCGCTCGCATCGGTCTCGACCTCGGCAAGCGAGCGTTTCGTCGCCGTAACTGCTGACGTGCCTGTTGTCCAGGCTTACTCGATCAGTGTCAAGGGCGTCAGCTCCGCAGAGGGCAGTGCCGACGCGATCGGGTCTGCGAGCGCCTTCATGACCGCTCACCTCCAGGATGGCAGAATGCTGAACATTACCCCGCCTGATGGGACTACCGGGGATACGCTGATCTTCCGGCCGGTCAGGTCCGAGGATATCACCTATGCGCAATCCGTCAGCGCACGCGGGGTAATCAAGGCCTTCAGCCAGGCATACGCCTGGCAGTCAGGTATCCGGAGAGTATGACAACGCGGGAATTCCTCTCTCCATCTTCTTTCATTTCTAATCCCCGGTAACAGGCACGTCTGACTGCCCCGTCCTTTATTTTGATCAGAAGTTCTCCCGGGGGCATTCTCATCAGACGGACAGGACTATCGCCGGTCAAGGTCAATTAAAACAAAAGCCTGCGAATCCGGTCGGAAAGTATTACCCACAAAGATCATCCCGAAGAATCACCGGGGCAGAGTGTTCCGGGGGATACAAACCCGTAAACCTCCCTGGCGGTTAAACCAAGGCAGGAACCAGGTTTGGTGCAGGTGGGGGAGGATTAATAGTAGGGGGACAAGGTGTGAGTTATGACTGATGTTCCGGCCACCTGCCTGCATTTCATCCACGACGTTCAGGCCGTGGGTAAAGTAATCTTTACATTTATTATTTATCAACTTTGTAGTCGGCCAAAATTCCCTGACATGAGAGTGGAATCACCATTGCGAAGCGAATAGACTTCTGCCTTATGAGGACCGGATGAACTGAGTTCTTTTTATCCAATTTCACTGGAATAAATCAACAGCTTTTCACAAGGAGATGCGATCTGATCGGAACCGTTCTGGGTTGAGGATCCGGACCCGGCCTTACCGTTCTTTATTGGATTCCCGCAAGGGAGTTCCCGCAAATGGGACAGGTTGGTGAAGAAGAGGTCTGATGAATCAGGATTCGTCCAGAAAATGAAATTCTCCTGAGTCTCCCCTTTCATCATGTCCGGTTCTGCTGACAGGGGATACAGATCGTGGGTGTTTCAGGGGATGCATTCCCCGCCCCGGTAAGGACACCGGTATCGTCGGACATATTCCCCGAGGCTGTACCCGCGGAGTCGTCCATCCTGGCGATGTTCGCAACAGCCCTGCCTGTTGCTGCCGGGGATACGATACCGGTGACCGGGTCATCGCTCAGGTCTTTGGCAAGGCCGGGAATCGTCGTTGTCGTCGGGGTTGTATTCAGATACGAGGCTGGCCGTTCGATCCCGCTCTCTCCTGAGGAGGACGGAAGGTTGCCTACGCATCCGGTGAACAGAACAGTTCCAACCACCATACAAAAAACCAGGGCCATCGGTATGAACTTCATAGCGTACCTCTAATCATGTCATTTTTAAAAGCATTTAACCGATCGGTTTGTCTCAAAGTGCGGTTCCCGGCCCACGACGGTCGACTGCACTATCGAAGCCGCACGACAGGCTGTTCCATCAATATACCTGATTTACACGTACTCAACCTTCTCAGGTGAACGATTAATCCTGTTGAGATCGAGAAGACTTGCGTTCCGAGACAAACACCGTACTCCGGATGGTGCCCGGAAAGCATGAACCGGGGAATCCTCCGGACAGCCGGGTGACCACGGATCTTTTTGCCGGCAGGTAACCGGTTACCTGAGGAGACCCGGACGGATCGAATATATACCGCCTGGCGGATGCAGTCATGTCGGTGATTCTGCCGAAGCGCTCGCCCGATTATCTGGATCGTACATTGGCACTCTGCTTCAATGAGGACCCCCCTGGGATAAGGAAGGCGGCCCCTAACGAGATGATCGAGAGGATAAAGAACGTGATGAAGAGTGTCCGCATGGCCGGAAGAAACAGATCCGAGATCGAGGGAGTGATATGGATATCCCCTATCAGCAGGGTGAACACGATAATGGTGATCGCAATACTTATCGTCATTCCGAGGAGCCGCATGGTCTCGATCAGCCCCGAAGAGAGACCGTAGACCTCGCGGGGAACAGAGCTGACCAGGGTCCGTACAAGCGGTGACTGGAAGAATGCAAGCCCTGACCCATACATGACCAGTCCGGCGAGAACAACGGGGATACCGGTATCCCTGTCAACCAGGGAGAAGAGCAGGAGACCTGTCGAGAGCATCCCGATCCCGACGGCTATTACCCTCCTGGAATCGATCCTGTCCGCCATCCTCCCTGCAAAGGTTGAGAAAGCCGCCATGAGAGCGACAGGAATGAGGAGGATCACCCCGGCTACCCTTGCATCTATCCCGATGATGTCCTGGAGGTACAGGCTGAGCAGGAAAACCGTGGCAAAGTTAGCCGCATTGAAGAGAAGGGCGGTGAGATTCGATGCCGCAAACGTCCGGTTGGTCGTGAACAACCTGATGTCGAGCAGCGGATCGCCCGTATGCAGTTCCCGCACTATGAAAAAGCCGAGTGCAAAGAACCCGGAGATTATCCCCAGGACTCCGGATAACCCGGGAAGAACTGAAAAACCTGCCATGAAGAGGAATAAGGTGAGAGAGTACAGGAAAATCCCCGGAAAGTCAAGATCCCGACGTCCGGATATCTCGCACTCCCCCCGGAGGCGGAGAAGTACCAGTCCGGCGACCAGTAATTCCACAGGGATGGTCACTGCAAAGATCCACCTCCAGCTGAGGTAGTAGGTGAGAAGGCCGCCGAAAAGGAAGCCGGAGAGAAATCCAAGGAACATTGCGGTTACATTGATCCCGATCGCCTTTCCACGCTCTGATTCAGGAAAAACAAGACTTATCAGGGCTATGGAAGTCCCGAAGACCATCCCTGCCCCGACCCCTGTCACGAATCTGGCGCCGATCAGGAACCAGACCGTCGGGGAGGAGATACTCAGTAAGACCGATGCGAGATATATCACGATTCCAGTGAGAAAAACCTTTTTTGTCCCGAAGGAGTCGGCAATACGGCCGAAAGGGACAAGAAATACCGCTGCTGCCAGGAAGAACGACGTCGTCACCAGGCCGAGAAGTGCCGGTTCTGCCGAGAACTCATCTCCTATCGCCGGGAGAGCAACGATCATTCCGGCCACCATGAACGGGGCAAGAGACGATCCCAGGGCGGATGCGAGCAATACCCGTCGCCTGCCGGTCGCAGAGGTCATGGACACCCCGATTATCCTGCTGACAGATTAATATTACCGGGGTCTCTCATCTCTCCTTGTCCGGACAGAGACAAAGACCATACCTGAGCGGCCCTGGAACCCGGTGAAATGGGAAAAAAGGTTTCATTTTACACCCGCAGGGGTGAAAATTTAATCCTGCATCCCCGTCCGGATCCGGTAGGAGCCTTCAGGCACTTCGATCTCGAACCTGACACCCTGTCCTGGCGGGGCATTCTCCCTGATCGAAAGGCCGGTTATTGCGA
>JAJRBP010000266.1 GCA_028679405.1 Methanoregulaceae archaeon
GCGCAAGGACCAATTCCATCGGAAAACGCAATCACTATTAGGGTCAAAGTGCATTAAATCCTTATGCAATTACTGGTCAGCCCGAGAGATATCGAGGAAGCACAGCGTTCTCTCGCCGCTGTTATCATCGATATCAAGAACCCTGCAGAGGGATCGCTCGGTGCCAATTTCCCCTGGGTAATACGGGCGGTCAAGGGCTTCTCGAAGAAACCGGTCAGTGCTGCGATCGGTGACTTCGATTTCCGGCCCGGCGGCGCGTCGCTGGCAGCGTACGGGGCTGCCTGCGCCGGTGCGGATTATGTAAAGGTCGGACTGATGTTCGAGGGGGAAGAGAGGGCCAGGGCACTTATCGAGGGGGTCGTCCGGGCGGTAAAAGAGGAGTTCCCGAAGAAGAAAGTGGTGATAGCGGCATATTCGGATTACGAGAGGCTTGGGACGATCCCTCCGTTCGCGATGGCACCGATTGCCGCAAAGGCCGGGGCAGATGTCGCGATGGTCGATACGGGCAGGAAAGACGGGAAGAGCACCTTCGAGTTCATGGACGAACAGGCGCTCACCGACTTTACCAGGATGAACCGGAAGATGGGAATGGACACCGCCCTCGCAGGATCTCTCCGGATGGAGGACATCGCGGTCCTGCGACGGATCGATCCCGAGATCATCGGGGTGCGGGGGATGGTCTGCGGGGGGGACCGTTCGATGGGTATCCGTGAGGAACTCGTTGAGGCGGCCAGGAGGATGATCGCATGACAAGGTTCCTGGGAAAACTTGACATCCCCCTCTCCCTCACATTCGATGACGTGCTCCTCGAGCCGGCCGAATCCCACGTCGACCCGAACGAGACCGACATCTCGTCGCGGTTCTCCCGGAACATCCCACTGAATGTCCCGCTTGTCTCCTCGGCGATGGACACGGTCACCGAGGCCGGCATGGCCATCGCGATGGCCCGGGAAGGCGGGATCGGGGTGATTCACCGGAACATGACCACCGAACAGGAGGTCGAGGAGGTCAGGACCGTGAAGCAGGCAGGAGAGCTGATCGAGCGCAAAGTCCTCTCGGTCGGTCCGGATGCGACGGTCGCGGATGTCGGGCGCCTGATGCAGTCGCACGGGATCGGAGGAGTTCCGGTAGTGGAAAAAGGCCGGGTGATAGGGATCGTCAGCCGCCGGGATGTCCGTGCGATCGTCTCCCGCAGGGGCGACGAAGGAATCAGGTCGATCATGACCAGGAAACCGATCACTGCCGGAGAGGATATCACGATGGACCAGGCGCTCGAGGTGATGTACACAAACAAGGTCGAGCGCCTCCCGGTAGTGAACGAGAAGCGACAGCTGATCGGGATCATCACGATGCAGGATATCCTCCGGATGCAGCAGTACCCGCACGCGACCAGAGATTCCCGGGGGACTCTCAGGGTAGCAGCGGCAGTCGGCCCGTTCGACTTCGACAGGGCGATGCTCGTCGACGAGGCCGGGGCGGATGCCATTGTAGTCGACACTGCCCACGGCCACAACATGAAGGTGGTAAAGGCGGTCCGGGATATCCGGGGCAGCGTGAAGGCCGATCTGATCGCCGGAAACATCGCGACCGCGAAAGCGGCCGAATCACTTGCTGACTCCGTGGACGGCCTCAAGGTCGGTATCGGGCCGGGCTCGATCTGCACCACCAGGATCGTCGCAGGTGTCGGCGTCCCGCAGATCACCGCGATCGCAAACGTCGCTGACGTCGCATCCGGTGCGGGCGTCCCGGTGATAGCGGACGGCGGGGTCAGGTACTCGGGCGACGTGGCGAAGGCGATTGCGATAGGGGCCGACTCGGTGATGATCGGGAGCCTTTTCGCAGGGGCTGACGAGTCCCCCGGCCGGGTCATCTCGATGAAGGGCCGGAAATACAAGCAGTACCGCGGGATGGGATCGTTGGGCGTGATGTCCTCGGGGGTATCATCCGACCGGTACTTCCAGAAGAAGGAAATCGGACAGACCAAGTTTGTCCCCGAGGGGGTTGAGGGCGTTACGCCGTATGTCGGCCGTGTCTCGGATGTTATCTACCAGCTTGCCGGCGGACTCCGTTCCGGGATGGGCTACACCGGTTGCCGGACCATCGCAGCATTGCAGACGAAGTCGACATTCGTCAGGATCACGGCGGCAGGCTCGATCGAGAGCCACCCGCACAACATCATGATCACCGATGAGGCCCCGAATTACCGGGTGGAATGAGATACTCTTCCCTTTTTCTTCTGAAGGTAGGATCCCTCAAGTAATAATCACCACTTTTCAAATCACAGACCTGTATTACCCTGGACCTTCCTGTCAGTCGTAATTCTCCGGCCAAAAATTATTGTTTGGATATTTTCATCCGAATATTCCGGTAGGTTTATCCTTCCCACTCGCCGATCCCCACCGTATACAAGAGGAGGATGTCGTAATGCAAAAGAAGCTGACTGGTTTCATAAGCCTTGCCTTCGTGGCCGCTTTCATTGTAATTGGCGCAGGGGCAAGCGGGGTCCTGGAGATTCCGGTATCGTCAGATGGATCTTTTACCGTGGGATCGGTATCTCCGGATGCGGTCACATGGGGAACCATCACGTACTGGAAAGGTCATCAGGGAGGAGGAGTCACCGGGCATACCCTCGGGGCCGGCAACACCATTACCATCGATACGAACTCAGTCCTGGTTTTCAGGATACCGGCCAGGTTCACAAGTTCATCAACGGCAAAGGGATACCTGCAGGTATACAACTCGGAAGAAGGCCGTGTCACTAATACTATTCTGCTTACCCCGGGCGTGACAGGAACACTCGTCACGAATCCCGGACTCCGGTGGACGACACCTGGAACAAAGTATGTTTCGCTCGAGGTCTGGCCTTCGTCCGGGCTGGCCACCGCACGGATTGTCACCGTGAATGTAATCTGACGCACCACGAAGGAGATCTGTCCCCATCAAGGGACACTGTCTCTTTTCAGGGACCCTGAACAAAGATCCTTCATACCCTATTTTGTTGGAATGGAGGTACCCGGAAAGCGGCCAGATTCCGGAACGCTCCGGAAAAAATCACCCGACTGGCCAAGGCGATCCGGAAATCTGATGGCGCCATCCACCGGATTCGCATGCATCCGGCAGACCCGCACCCCTTATCCCCGAACCGCTCCAACGCTTCTCCCAAGCCTATGGCCGACACCCCCGAACAGCGTGCAATTATCCTCGCATCGGCCGCCGCCTCGTTCCTCGTCCCCTACACGACCTCCTCGATCGCGGTGGCGCTCCCGGCGATCGGGTCGGAGTTCTCGCTCGACGCGGTGACGCTCGGCTGGGTGATGAGCGCCTACGTGCTCGTCACCCTCATGTTCATCGTGCCGATGGGGAGGCTCTCGGACCTCTACGGGCGGAAACAGATCTTCCTGTACGGGACGATCCTCTTCACCGCCGCTTCCCTTCTCGCTGCCCTCGCACCGTCGGAGACCCTGCTCATCCTCGGGAGGGTGCTCCAGGGCATCGGCGGTGCAATGATCTTCTCGACCTCGGTCGCCATCATCACGGACGTGTGCCCGGTCGAGACCAGGGGACGTGCACTCGGCATCGTGCTCGCGACGGTGTACGCAGGCCTTTCTGCCGGTCCATTCATCGGCGGGATCCTGACCAGTGCATTTGGATGGAGAGCCATCTTCTTCGTCAACATCCCGATCGGCCTGGTCGTGCTCGACCTCATCAACCGGAGGATATCAGGTGAATGGGCCCATGCCCGCGGCGAACGCTTCGATCTCGCCGGTTCGATCGTTTACGCGGGCGCGATATTCGGGCTCATGTACGGTCTCACCCTCATCCCCGATCTTGCGGGGACCTGGTGGATCGTCGCCGGTGCCGTCTCGCTCTTTGCCTTCATCAGGTGGGAGAAGAGGACCGCGTCCCCGCTGATCGACCTCTCGGTCTTTCGCGGGAACCTTACCTTCGGGCTCTCGAACCTTGCCGCGATGTTCAACTATGCTTCGACATACGCCGTCGCAGTCCTCCTCTCCCTGTACCTCCAGTACATCAAGGGTTTCCCGCCCGATCTCGCCGGGCTCATCCTCGTAGTCCAGCCGGTCCTCCAGATGGTCATCTCCCCTGCGGCCGGCCGGCTCTCGGACACCGTAGAGCCGAGGCTTATCGCGACGGCAGGGATGACGATGACGACCGCAGGCATAATCCTGCTCATATTCCTGACGCCCGAAACCCCGCTCACCTACCTTATCGCAAGCCTCATCCTCCTCGGAATAGGATACGGGTTCTTCTCATCCCCGAACACGAACGCGATCATGAGCTCGGTGGAACGCCGTTTCACCGGGATCGCGTCAGGGATGGTCGCGACGATGCGGGCGTCAGGCCAGCTCCTGAGCATGGCGATCGCGATGCTCACTTTCTCGCTCTTTATCGGGACTGCTGCGATCACCCCGGACAACTATCCCGCTCTCCTTCTGAGCGTCCGGGTCTCGTTCATCATATTCGCCGTCCTTTGCGGCATCGGGGTGCTTGCGTCCTATGCACGGGGGCAGGTACTGGGCGCTCAGCCGGAAGAGTATAAATCCGATGCCTGAGAAGGAAGTCAGTTGACTCAGGTGACACTGTTGCAGAAAAAATTACTTGTCTCCATCGGCCTTTGCATCGTTGTGATACTGATCATCATCGCGGTCGTTACGTTCGGCAGGGCCCCGTCCGCCCTGCCGGAGGTGAACCAGTCGGTCCTGGCGGACCCGGGCCCGCTGAACTGCTCGGGGAACTATTTTGCGTTCATCACTCGGAATTTCACAAGCCCGATCACGACCGACGAGATCAACGCGACCGAGGAGAGGGTCATCGGGCAGTTTGTGAAGGACGGGGGAGTGCGCCCGATCCCCGGTGCGATGCCGGAGATCCCTGCGAGTTCGAGGATCGTCGCATACGGATATTACATCGAGCCGAACGGGACCCCACACGCGTTTTACGGGGCAATCGGGAACCTTAACATGGAACCCTATGCACTGGCTAATTCCCGGCTCTGGTACGAGGATACGATCCTCGGCAATGCGATGTTTACCAACCGGGTGTGCACCGGTTGAACCTTCACGATTTCCGCCCTCATTTCCTCTCCGGGAATACCCGAGACCCTGCGGCTGTCCAGGCGAAGGTAGATTTCCGCACGTAATCGTACACTCTTTTTTCGGTAATCAGGATTTTCGTATACTCTCTCTAGACTCACCAGCCGGGCCTGAAACGGAAAAGCCCATTGTCAGGTGGATTCGGACCGGCGACTGAGGCGCATCACTGATGGAATACCACTAATCAGGGTTGCCAGTCGTTTGGAAGATCCGAAAATTTCCTTTCAGGAAGGAAAAAGATCTTCGATCGGAGATTTACCCTGTACCCGGCGCTCGCATGTGGAAAAACAGGCTTCATCTGGAAGTTCTGAAAAGGAAAGACCTCTGCACTCTTCGGACGGTCCCGGAAAAACAAAAGGAATCTTAATACTCCTGCCAATCGATCGGTTACGATAAGGAAAGAGAACATGAATAAATCGATTATTTGTCTGCTGGTCTCTTTTTGTTTTGCTGCAATCGTGTGCGGGGCAGTTACAGCCGCCGGTCTCGCCGACACCCCCCAGCCGAAATTCCATCACGATGCCAGGAACTCAGGTCAGTCCCCGTATACCGGATGGCAGTCAAACACGACGAAGTGGTCGGTGCTTGGCGGAATGATAATAGAATCTTCTCCGGCCATCGGGAGCGACGGGACGATCTATGTCGGGAGTGAATGGGGCGACCTCTATGCCCGGAACCCGGACGGCTCGAAGAAGTGGACCTTTTCGACGTGTATCAACAACATATGCGCCGACATATTCTCATCGCCGGCCATCGGGAGCGACGGCACGATCTACTTCGGCTGCGACAACGGGTATTTTTATGCAGTCAGGCCTGACGGCACCCTGAAATGGCGATATTATGCGGGGGACTGGATCCGGTCGTCTCCGGCCATCGGCAGTGACGGGACCGTGTATTTCGGCTGTGACGATGGTTTTCTCTATGCATTATGGCTGAACGGGACAAAGAAATGGCGTGCCGGCACTGCTGTTCCTAAAGATTATATTGAGGCCGGCGGCATCCGGTCGTCTCCGGTCCTCGACGGGACCGACAACATCTATTTCGGGTGCACCAATGGATACTTCTTCTCCCTTAATCCCTCGGGGAAGAGGAAGTGGGTTTATCCCATGTACACCCCGATGGAGGGCTCGCCTGCAATGTCCGGGGATGAGACCACGCTCTACTTCGGCAATACCGGGCGCTATATCTGGTCGCTCGGAGCGGACGGGTCGCTGAAGGATTACGTAAGCATCGAAGGGTACACCTATTCCACACCCGCGGTCGCAACCGGCGGGACCGTGTACGTCGGGACCGATGACGGCATCCTCCATGCTTATTTACCCAACCTGACGGAGAAATGGCACTTCGATACGGGGTCGTATATCGAGTCCTCACCGGCGATCGGCGCGGACGGGACTATTTACTTCGGCTGCTCTAACGGGATGTTCTACGCCCTCTCACCGCTCGGGACAGAGAAATGGAACCTGGACACCGGCTATCCCATCACGTCCTCGCCTGCGATCGGCAGCGACGGCACGATCTATTTCGGGAATGAAAACGGTCTCGTCGCGATCGGCGCCCCCAATGGACCGGTACCTGCGGTGACCTCTGTAACGCCTTCGAGCGGGGTGCGGGGGAAGACGGTGACGATCACGAACCTCTCAGGGAAGAACTTCGTGGGTGGTGCCCGGGTGAACCTGACGGCACCCGGCCTTCCAAATATCACGATGACCGTCGGGGTGGTAACGCCCAAGAAAATTACCGGTACAATAAAGATTCCGGCAACTGCGCAGGCAGGTTACAGGAAGGTCGTCGTAACAAATCCGGACGGCCGGTCGGGGTCGAAGGCGAAGGCATTCCATGTGCTCTATCCCAAACCGGTCATTACCTCGGTGTCGCCGGCTACCGGGGTGCACGGGAAGCTTATCCCGGCATTGACAATTACCGGGACCGGGTTCCGGGCTGGTGCGAAGGCATTCTTCACGAGGGCCGGGAAGGCATCCGTGCCGATAACGGTTACCCAGATCAAGCCCACGCGAATCACCGGCCGTGTGACTCTTCCAGCCGGGATGACTCTGGGATTGTGGAATGTCCAGGTGAAGGGACCTGACATTCCCCCTGCAGTGAAGGCTAATGCATTTACGGTGACGTGAACCGTTGTTCGCGGGGCTCACTTCACCCAATTTTCGTCCTGTCGATCCCAATGGGTCCGGGAAAACACAACTCAACCGATATGTCATAACCCTCTCCTTTTTATACAACAAAACCTAACATTAGGTGATCAATGCTCGATCGGACTGAGGTCGCAAGGGTCCTGGACATCCTCGGAAACAGGAACAGACGACGCATAATCGAACTCCTGCGACAGAAACCCTGTTTTGTGACCGAGATCTCGGACCGGCTCATGCTCTCCCCGAAAGCCGTGATCGAGCACCTCCAGATGATGGAACGGGAGGAGATCCTCTCCTCGCACCTCGATGAAAGGCGCCGGAAATACTACTACCTCGCAAACGACATCAACGTGGTGGTGAACTTCCAGCGGCAGGAAACGATCGTCGTCGCCCGTACCGATAAAAAGGCGAAGTTCAGGCACTCGCTCTCGATGATGAGAAAGATGGTCCATACCAGGGAAGAACTCGTCTCACACCTTCAGCACATCGAGAAGGACATCGACCAGCAGATCAGGGAGATCATCGAGGGCGGGAGGGAGATCTTCCGGGACGAACATGAGATCGATCTCGTGATCGCCCTCTCGCACTGCGACCTCTCCCTCCCCGAACTCGGTGAGGTCACCTCGATCCCTGAAGAACAGATCTCCGTGCTCCTCGATGGCCTCATCCGAAGGGATATTGTAGAAAGAAAAGAGAACCAGTACCGTATACGGGGTATCGATGCAGAATAACAACCCATATGACGATTTCCTCAGGAATATCGCAAAACTCGTCGAGGAGATCATGAAGACCATGCCTGACCGGGAGAATACCAGGTTCGTCGGGTGCACGATCATCGCCGGCACTCCTTCGGATATGCCCATGGTATTCCATGTCGGGAAACCCGTTCCCGAAGAGGTAAGTTTCGAGATGATCGAGTCGGACGACTCGATCTTCATCACCGCCGAGATCCCCCCCGACATCGAGTCCGCACCCTACGCCGACATCACCCCTGACCACGTGGGGATCTGTATCGGCGAACAGACCTCGACGATCCCGTTCGAGACCCCGGTAGACGTAATCCACAGCTTCTATATGGTGAGGCACGGGGTCATGGACATCATCATCAAGAAGAGGCCGGTTGAAGAGGTCGGCTCTTCGGTCCATCTCTGATCCGAGATCACGCCGCCCGCCAGGATCTCCCGGTATTTCAGTCCACACGGTTTAAGGGCCGGCTGCCTTGGTCAGGACCTCTTTTTTCTCCCGCGAACCTGGCACTCCGGTCTGCCTGTTGACGTACAGGCCCCATTCGATCTGGAGGATTTACGATACTCCCGGGGCCTGCCCAGGCCTGAAAAAAGGAGAGGACTGTCCCACCGGGACTTAATTTTTGGATCTTTCCGGTAGCCCGGACTCTTTCTATCCCGGCTCCATCCAGTCGCTCAACCGACCTTCAGTGTCGTCCTGAGCGAGTGCACAGGATCGGCATACCGTACTTCGGCAGTCGCTGTATCGGCAGAGATGACGACACCATTGAGAAATTCGATTGATGTCAGCTTCTTCCCGAACAGGCTGGACAGAATGGGAAAGATGGTGATATCGTGGCCGATCACCACGAACAGGTCCCCGTCATCCATTCCATCGAATGATACCAGGTGCTTCAGGAGTTTGTCGGAATACCTGCATGGGTCCTGCATGACAGGCCCGGGGATTTCACCTTCGAGCCACCTGAGAATGAGTTCCTGCCAGCCGAACTCATCCCGGAGGCCGATGTACCGGTCGACGTCAACGATCGGGTCGCCGATCTCTTCCTGGTAGTCGACTATCCGGAAATGACCTTCGGGCGAATACCCGCGGCCGATATGTTCGGCGGTCATCCGGCACCGGCGTGCAGGGGTGTGTGCAAGGAAGAGCCGCCTCCCTGGAACAAAATGCCGGAGCGATTCGCCGAATTCCCTTGCCATACGGATCCCGTCAGGAGTAATCTCGACATGGGGGCGAAGGTGATCGGGGACTCCCTGGAATGAGTCCCGCTTCGAGTGACGGAGGAAGAGGATTGTCCTTCCGTGTGTCGGTACTTCCCGGAGGTGTTCGAGGACAAACCCACCTGGTCCTGCCTTCGGCCGCTCGCTGTCCGGTTGTCTTTTGTCCGGGGGGTCTGCCTTCATGATAGTCTTTCCCCGTCCATTCCGCACACTGGTCCTGCTCTGTCAATTTTCCCTGCCGGGGCATAATAATACCCTATGAACCATCCGGGATTCCAAACCTTCAAGGCTCCGCGGGTCCGAGCTTTCCGGTATGGTGTCCCCGGTAAGGTTCTGGGAGAGGTCTGCCGGTTTCTACGACACAGGGATAGACCGGGTGTTCGGGAATTCCATGCGGCGGATCTTCCTGGATACCCTGCAGGAAGAGCAGCCAAAGCTCGGCAGGACCGTGGAATTCGGCTGCGGTACCGGTTACTACACCCCGGTGCTTGCCAGGCTGTCCGAAAAAGTGGTGGCAACTGACATTGCAGACCGGATGCTTGATCGTACGCGGGAACGGACCAGGGATATCCCGACAGTAACGGTACAGAAAGAGAACTGCGAGAAGACAACGTTTCCCTCCGCATCGTTCGATACTGCCTTCCTGGGACTGACCCTCCACCTGGTGAACGGGCCGGCGACCCTGTCCGAGATGCACCGGATACTGAAACCCGGGGGCAGGCTCCTGCTCACCGTGCCCACGATTGAGGGCCTCGGCCTCCCCGGCATCCTGCGAGCCCTCTTCCGGAACCTGCAGGTGTTCGGAAGGCTGCGGCAGCCGGGTACGGTACTCTATACGCATAAAACCCTCGGCGACCTGATCGCCAGTAGCGGATTCACCGTCCTAGGGATGAAGCGTCTTTCTGACCTTGAACACCCCGGGGGTTTTTCAGGACTGTATGTCCAGGCTGTGAAGGAATAAGCGGACCGGCCCACGATTCGCAGAGGAAAAACCCCGACTCCGCGAAGAGGAGTCCGGACCTGAACCTGGGACAATACCTTGGTCGCAACCGGAGGTCAGAAAGGAAGACTCCTTGCAGCCTGTCAGAGTGATCCGGAAGAAGATATCGCGGATAAGTAATTTTTCCTTATTTCAGGATAGTAAAGATATAGAACCTTGAAGTCATTCAGGACTCACCTTCATCCGGCAAGGCCAGAATTCAATTCAATAGCGCGAGTAACGAAATGAGAAAAAGAAAAATAGCAATCACGAGCCTGGATACGGCGATCGAAGAGCTATTGGGCAGAACAGACCACAGGATCCTGGGGATCTGGGCGGCCGACTGTGCCGGGCGTGTATTGCCTTATTTTGAAGAACGCTATCCGGAAGACGATCGTCCGCGAAAAGCGATAGACACTCTCCGTGAGTGGATCCGGACGGGCGTGTTCAGGATGGCCGATATCAGGAAGGCCTCGCTCTCGGCCCACGCGGCTGCGCGTGAAGCCGGGGATGACGATGTTGCCCGTTCTGCCGCCCGTGCTGCAGGCCAGGCGGTGGCGACTGCGCACGTCCCCCGTCACGCCCTCGGCGCTGCCCGGTATGCTGCCACTGCTGTCCGCGATGCCACCGGTCCTGAGGACGCCGATTCCGCGGCAGAAAAGGAAAGTGCATGGCAGTACCGGCACCTGCTCGAACTGGGGCAGGGCTGACTCCCGGACAAAATCTGCCCGTATCTCTCCCTCCCCTCAAAGAAACAGGAATACCACAGGATAGCATTCTTTCTTCCCAGGACCTGATTTTTCAAACCCTCAAAAGGGAACCGGGCTGGCCGGGAGGCTGGAACAATCGGATAACTGGCCAGGACAAGGTATATGAAATTAATTTATTTACCGGACTATCGGGTGTTTTCCGGTCTCTTCCAGGCAGTCAAAAAAAAGAAGATTTTAAAGCAGCCAGGAGATCAGACCCTGACTCCGTTCCAGAACTCTGTGGAGTTCGTCAGGTTCTGGGCGGTGTACGCCCATTTCCCGGTGAACGAGTTCTTGTCCGCGGACAGCACGAACTCGAACACTCCGGAAAATGCCTTGGTGCCATTGGTCTCGTTCCAGGTTCCGGCGAGCTTAGTCCCCGAGACAGTCCCCTGGAGCGTATCGTTGCCTATCTCGTACGTCCCTGTCACAAATGTTCCGTTCTGTTTCAGGTACATTATCGCGGAGCTCTCTACTGAGTCCTCGAGCCAGGTGGTGTTCCAGGTCCCTGTCCAGGACAGGTTAGCAGCGGTCGCGTTCGGGACAGACGTAGCCGGTGCCACAGTAGTAGCCACCGTGGTCGGGGGCTGCGTTGCCATTGTCGTGGCAGCAGTGGTTGTCTGTGAGGTGCCGGGGGTGGTCGTGCATCCCGCAACGAGCATGAATATGCAGGCGAGGCCTGCCATGAGACAGATTGTGGTAAACTTCATGGGAATCATCTCCCGGAGCATTCCCTGCCCGGAAGGTACCTTCATCCGGTCGACGTGAGGGTAGTTAAGTCTGCGGAAATATTCCTGAGGTCTGATACCGGCCCCTCCGACCGGCCGGAACGAATGAGACTGCGGCAAGAGGATTATTCTCCTCGAAATTTCCCTGCACCGGCCGATGGATAATGTCATGAGGAATCTTTTCATCCTGCACATGCGGGGAATGGAGAGCAGGTTTCTTCCGGACCTGAGGTAAAAGAAAAAAGTGAGATTATTTATTCAGCGGCGACTCGTCCATGCCGAGGAAATCGAGGGCATTTTCCCCGTACTCGACCGGCGCATAGTGGGAGCCGACGTGCGGAAGCCCCTTGAACCGCACGAGCCACGAGCCGTTGATCTGCCCGGCCATCCGGACCGAGACCGTATCCGGCGTCAGCTCATCGCTGGTACCGACGACGAGCATGACATCCTTTTCGATACCTGAAAGCCCGTCCCATGATCCGTTCCACGCGAGGTTCGCCTCCCCTTCCCTGCGGATACCCGACGGCATGGATGAGTTTGAAGCAGCCGCCTCGATGTTCCCGAGCAGTTTCTGCGTCTCTGGGATCCGGATGCTGTAAGAGTTCGAGTCCAGGACAAGTTTCCGGACGCGTTCAGGGTGATCGATGACCAGCTGCTGGGAGACCGAGGACCCCATGGATACGCCATAGACGTGCATACTGTCGTAGCCGAGCGCGGCCATCATCCGGGCAGCATCGTCGGCATACAAGGGTATCGTTGGTGTCGCGTTGTTATCGCTGCTGTATCCCATACCCCGGTGGTCGTAGGTATAGACATGATATTTCGAGGCGAGGATACCGATGAAGGTCTCGTTCCAGTTGTCGATATTCGCCCCGAATCCCTCGATCATCAGGAGCGGTTCGCCTGACCCGAACTCACGGTACCCGAGAGTCACTCCGTTTACCTGCGCATACTGGACCGGAGTTGAGTTGAAGGATACCCTGGGGACCTGTCCTGCTCCCGTCCCCGCCTGCTGACCGGTGCCGGTTGGCGCTGTGCACCCGGCGACCAGGATGAGGCAGATGGTGACAGCAATTGCCTGGATTGAAATCTGTGTCATGTTCATGGAAAATCACGTCACTGATAATACCATTGATGGAGGCCGGAATTAAAGATAACAGAAGATTTTCCTCGTAGTCCAACTGCGGTGGAAAAAAAGAGATCGCACATTCAGGGGCCTGATCCCACAGGCAACCGGGGATTATTCTTTTCAGACCCGGACCTTCTGATCCGTCCCCGACCACTCGGCGACGTCTTTCTTCCCGGCATGCTCCCGAAACTGCCGGAGCGAGACGGTCAGGTCCTTGGTGAACGCGAAGTACCCGATCTGGGTTGTCCTGCAGAGCTTCATCGCCATCTCCATCAGGCCGCGGGGGTCCGGCCTCGTCTCCCCGAGCCATATGTGGAAGATGTTCCCGCCGTCCACGATCGGGAAGAAGACATGCTCGATCTCCATCCGCTTCGCAAGCGGGATGTCGGCACCAGGTGCGACGTGGGTTCCGTTCGTGTAGTAGATCGGAAGGTCCCGGACCTTGCCGAGCCGGTCGATCGAGCCCTCCAGGTCCCCCTTGATGACCAGTTCGGCATCCTCGCGGAATTCCTTCTGCAGGAGGTCGGCGACCGCAAAACGCTGCCCGGTAGTCTCCGCCGGCGTACGTGCGAGCGCGATCGTCATCCCGTGCTGCTCGGAAAGGGTCCTCGCGTAGATCTCCATCTCGGTCATCGCCCGCACTGCGAGGACAAAAGCCTCGCGCGACTCGTGGAGCTGCGATCCGGTGTGGTGCTGGACCATCTCGTTGACCCCGACGATCCCGATGGTGTAGACGAGGCCGTCGAGGTCCACGGCGATCTCTCCCCTTTCCCCTGTTTCCGGGTCCTTCGGCCGCTGCATCGCAAACGGCATCCGGCCGTGCGCCCTGATGATCTCGAGCCACCGTCGCTTGATCTTGAAGACCTCGACCGCCTTTTCCATCAGGAGCCGGAGCTCTGCAAAGAGGTGCTCGTCATCCTTCTCCGCCCGGTAGGCAGCCCTCGGGCAGTTTAAAGAGACGACCTGCCAGGAGCCCATCGAGAAATGCCTCCCATCCTCGAAGGCAAGCTTCTTGTCGAAGAGCGAGTCCTTCTCGGCAACGGCTGAAAACTGGTATGCACAGCACTGGTAACAGGAGATCCCCTTTCCCGCACCCCGGTACTCGGGCATCTGGTTGTCGTAGTACGGCGTACCGAACTTTGACGCGAGCTCGAAGGTGAGCAGGTAGAGGTCCCTGTAGGTCGGGAGGTCCGGGTGTTCACGGTTGAACACCTCCCGCTCCTGCATGAAGTCCGGCTCGATGCTTATCTCGGGTTTCGGGAAGGAAAACGGTTTTCCCCAGGAATCCCCCTCGAGCATCACCTCCATGAGCGCCTTGAAGAGGAGCCTGACCTCCCGCTCGAACTCCCCGTATTTCCGGAGCGGCGCACGGACGCCGTCCCACACTTTCCCCTTGTACACGCAGTGCTTGTCCTGCCAGAGGGTGGGTACACCGGGAGAGAGCTGGACCGACGAGAAGACGAGCTGGCCTCCCCTGGCGACCATCATCTGGGTCATCTCGTACACGAACATCTGCATCAGCTGCTTGATCTCCCCGTACCCGAACCCCTCTACATAGGGGGCGAGGAACGTCAGGAAGTTGTAATATCCCTGTCCGCCGGCGAAGTTCGTCTGGGCGCTCCCGAGCGCCTTCACTGCATGGAGGACCGCGACCTCGGCACGCTTTGCAGGGCCTGCGACCGATGCCTTCGTTCCGTTCCCGTCCGGCATCAGGCCGTAGTAGAAGAAATACCGCAGGTCCCAGTCCTGGCAGAAAGGCCGGGTGCCGAAATATTCGAGGTCGTGAATATGGATATCCCCGGAGAGGTGGTGATCGGCGAGGTGGGGAGGGAGCTGGAGGAGGTACTGTTCCTTGCTGATCTTGTCGGCCTTCTTTTTATGGGAGGTCTCGGCATTTTCCTGCAGGTTTGCATTGTCCTTTGCTTCGAAGCCCCGGCCGACATCTATCAGGTGGGCGTCGAAGACAGGGGTCCCGACCCTGGTGCAGACATTCCTGTACTGGACCATGCCCTGCTCCAGGAGAGTGATGTTCATGATCTCGCGGATGAGCGGACCTGAAAGCGACTTGAGCCCCATGTAGAGGATCCTCGACTCGACAAGCCTCGCGATCTCCCGGGCAGTCTCCTCGTCGGCCGCTTCGTACCCGTAGAAGGTCTCCACAAGCCTGGTCTCTTCGAGGATCTGGCGGACGATCCTCTCCCGGTCCCACTCGATGATATGGCCGTCGGTCGTCCGGACCGGCGGCAGCGTGGGGATGAATACCCCTTCGAGTGTGGTCTGCCTCGTGGTCGTCCTCACGGTCACTCACCCTCAAGAAGGGTTGAAATCTCCTCCTCGCGGATGCTCCCGCGGGAGAAGAGGTCACGGCTGGTGAAAAAACGTTCATCTCTCCGAAGGACCGGGGCTTCGTTCACAAAAATCCCGTTCACACGGAGTTCGGTCAACGACGTGGCACTGGACATATCCTGTTCCTGGTAGGGCACCCCGCGCCCGTTCAGGAACTCCTTCAGTGCTTCACAGTTCGGACAGTTTTTCAGCGTATAGACAATTACCTGCGACAAATGTCACCCCCAGCCGATCTCCCTTGCGTATAATAAGACCAGTCGTCCACAATTATGATCATTTCGGTTCGCCCGGTAAATTACCCTTTCATATAGGTCAGAGAAGGTATATAGTACAGCACGGGAGACCGTTTGGGCAGAAGAAGGTGGAGAAGGGATGGTACGTGCATTCATCGCAGTGGACCTGACTCCTGAACTGAAGGAGGCGATCCGGTTTTGCCAGGAGATCCTGAGTCAGAGTCAGGCAAAGCTGACCTTCGTGAACCCGTCGATCGTTCATATCACGGTAAAATTCCTGGGAGAGGTCAGGGATTCCGATATCGGACCGATCTCTTCAGCCCTGCAGGGGATTTCCCTCCCTCCCTTCGATATCAGCCTCACCCATATCGCAGGGAATGCCAGGGACCGTCCCCGGGTGATATGGGCAGCCGTGGAGGACGAAGGCAGGTGCACTGAACTCCACGCCAGGGTGGAGGATGCACTTGCACCGCTCAGGATCCCCCGGGACGATCGTCCCTTCCGTCCCCACGCAACCCTGGCACGTGTCCGTTCGTTTCACCCGTCCCTCCTCGCCCAGATCCGCGCGACGCCGAAGGGTCCTCTCGGGAGCTGCCGGGTAGGGGGCTTCTCCCTTCGAAAAAGCACACTTACACCGGGAGGACCGATCTACGAGGATATCACGAGGATCTCATGGTGAACAGATCCCCGTTTGAAGAAGAAGTCCTCTCCAGGATCCGGCCGGGCAGGGAGGAGCGTGCACACATCAGGGAAGTCGCTGAGTCCCTCGTCGGGGCGGTCAACCGGAGCGGCAAAGCCAGGGGGATGGTCGTCGGGTCCGTTGCGCGGGATACCTGGATTAGCGGCGACCGCGACCTCGACATCTTCATGCTCTTTGACCCGTCGCTCCCGAGGGAGGTCCTTGAGGCGGACGGGCTGGCCCTCGGAAGGGCGGTCGCGAAAGAGTTCGGCAGCAGCTACCGTGAAAAATACGCCGAACACCCGTACATCAACGCACAGATCGACGGTCTCGATGTCGACCTTGTCCCCTGTTACGCCGTAACCAGCGCCACCACAATCCAGAGCGCCGTCGATCGCACCCCGTTCCATACAAGGTACATCCAGTGCCGGCTTGCAGACCTCACCGACGATATCCTGCTCCTCAAGCAGTTCACCAAGTGTGGCGGGGTATACGGTTCGGACCAGATGACTGCGGGGTTCTCAGGATACCTGTGCGAACTCCTCGTGCTCAACTACGGGGGATTCCTCCCTCTCCTGGAGGCAGCTTCAGGGTGGCGGCCCGGAACCGTCATCGATCTCGAAGACCACCGGACCAGGGACTTCCCCGAGCCGCTCGTCGTGGTAGATCCCGTGGATCCCGGCAGGAACGTGGCCGCTTCCCTCTCCCTTACCCGGATGTACGAGTTCGTAGAGCTGGCCAGAGGTTACCTGAACCATCCGCTTCCTGCTTTCTTCCTGCCGCCGGCCGGGATCCCATTCGGCAGGGATGATCTGGTAAATGAGCTTCGGCTGAGGGGAACCATGCTCTACGCGATTGAATTCGCCACACCCCCCTATATCGAGGATATCGTCGTCCCGCAACTCAGGAAGAGCCTCGATGCAATCCGGGGCCTTCTCGAGAGGCACGGGTTCGTGGTGAACCGGACGGACTGCTGTATGCTCCCGGATACGTGTACACTCCTCTACGAGCTGCTCGTCGACGAGGTCCCCCCCGTAGTCCGGCACCCGGGCCCCCCGCTCTGGGCAGCGGAGAACGCACAAAAATTCTTTATGAAATACCGGTCTGCTGAAAGCCAGGTTTTTTGCGGACCGTTCATCGACGAGGGTTCGTACTACGTCGAGATCAGCCGAAAGTTCCTTGCCGCAGGCGATCTGCTCGCGTCGGACGAGATCCTGGGGGTCGCGCTTGGAAAGCACGTGAAAGGCGCACTTGCATCCTCGTTCGGGCTGAAAAGCGGCGAAGAGTGCTGGAGGAGCGAGCTCTCGGGGTTCCTTGCAGGATTTTTCCGGAAATCTTCGCCGCTCCTGCGGATACAAAAAGACGTCTGACAAGTCCCCCGGCATGCAGGATCGCGACAGGGGGCACTCGCGACCCCGTGCAGCCCCCCCGAATGGCCCCGGGAGCGCAGATACCTTCATAACGGTCAAGATAAGATGATCCATTGTAGAAAGGCCGGATTTATTCCGATCGGCAGGATCCGGAGGCTGAACTGAAATGGCGGGAGTATTGGACGAGAGTGCGGTGTCACGAAACCTGATCATCCTGGTTATCGCCGCGGTTGCGGTGATCGGGATCGCAGCAGGGATGTTTCTGTTCCTCAACCAGTCAGGGGGATCAAAAGTTCCGAGGATCAATGCAACGGTGGAGACCGCAGAAAATGTAGTGTATGTATACCATGACGGAGGAGACCCCCTTCCGCGTGACCGGGCACTCGTGAGGATAAACGGTGTTGATATCCCGCAGGAGGCAATTACCCTCCTTCATTCCCAGGACTGGCCATGGACCGCGGGAAAAACCATGAGGATCCAGTATAACGGGGCAGGCACACCGAACAGGCTGGACATCTATTTCACAAGCGGTTCAACTCTCACTCCGGTCCTGAACCAGCAGCTCGCAGTCCAGGAAGCCCTGATCCCCGTATCCACCATCACCACTCCAGCCCCGTCCGATACCTCCGTTCCGCAGGCAGTATCCCCCACTTCCACCAGTGCAATGACCCTCCCGGCGACACCTCCGGCCACAACCGCCCCGGGAACTGAGATCCTGGGTCCGCCTCTTGCCGATTTCGCAGCGGGCGTCACATCCGGGCAGATCCCGCTCGAAGTGCAGTTTACCGACCGGTCGTCCGGAACACCCGCATCGTGGCTCTGGAATTTTGGTGACGGGGGGACCTCGGCCATGAGGAATCCCTCACACACCTACACGAAACCAGGTTCATATGCAGTATCTCTCACCGCCACGAACAGCCTTGGCTTCAATACGAAGACTGTAAGCTCGTATATCAGGGCAGGGTCCTCGCCGGTCTCGAACTTCGCGGTGATGCCACGGCAGGGAGAGACCCCCCTCGAAGTCCGGTTCTCGGACCTCTCGTCCGGGCAGCCTGACTCCTGGTCATGGAACTTCGGAGATGGCGGGTCCTCGGATTTGCAGAACCCGGTGCACACCTACGGCTCGCCAGGGACGTACTCGGTAAGCCTCACCGTGGGGAATAACTTCGGGGAGACCTCAAGGATCCTCACCAATGTCATCACAGTGACAAGTTCCCCGACATATGATGTCTATCTTACCGGCAGCCGTTACGGATACCTCGAAAAAGACGGATACATGACATTCACGGTCACCAGGCCGGATGCATGGATCAAGATCGCCGGATCTATACATACATTCAGCGAGAACGACAACGTCCAGCTGATCATCGGGGACCCCGCCTCCGGCATGATCGATGGTACCAGACAGGACATATCGGCGTTCAACTTCAACCTTGTCCGGCTGTACGTGAACTCCGTCCCTGTTGCGAGCGGTATTGTCTCTGACACCCGTATCACCGGTTACCGGAACCTCCGTTCCTCGATCACCCTCGTGATACCGCCGGAAGACGACGGTGCGATCCTGTACGTAAATGCTGCACCTGTCATGAGGCCCCCCGGGACCTCGATCAGGATTACGAACTTTAAACCTGATTCCGGTGGCAGAATGGACTTCCAGAAGAAGACCGACGAGGTGTACTACAAGGGCGGGGCTGAACAGTACCTGATCGGCTGAACGCCGGACGCCAGCGGAGGAAAGATGCGATACCGGCTCTAAAGCTTCCTTTAATCGCGGGAAAGCCTTTCGAAATGGTTATACGGACGCGGGTATAAGTACACTGCCACTCCTTTACGTGCCCGGCAGGGTCTTCTATTTCCGCCTCCCAAATGCCCGGGAACCGGGACCCATGGCCGGGAATCCAGGAAACGAGGTACGCCTTTATGACCAGACACCGTATATTCTTCCTGATCCTCCTGATCGCAAGCCTTGCACTGCTCCCGGCGATCACCACCGCCGCAACCGATAAGGCGGTGCTCTATGCGACGGACTTCACTCAAAGCCCGAACTGGATAACGAACAACCCGACACGGTATTACTGGGACGCACAGCGGGGAATGTATCACTACCTGATGGAAGGAGGGACCGGCGGGTATTCCTACATTCCTGTCGATTATGACGGGCAGTCCTTCACGATCGAGTACGACCTTATCCCTGTCAGGACGGACAAGGACAGCGCGTTCAGGTTCGGGATCGGCTCTTCCGAGATGGACGTGAGCCGCGGGACGAATGTCCTCTCGATATTCACTGATGCAAAATACGGAAAGATCA
>JAJRBP010000215.1 GCA_028679405.1 Methanoregulaceae archaeon
AGCCCGAATTTCGCGCCCGGGACTGACCCGGCGACTGCTTCGTAAAGGTCCTCTGCGGTCTTGATAAAATGCGACTGACCGAGGATAACATTCACTTCATCCGGTTTCATCACTTTCACTGTCTCGATTCCCAGAGCACTAGACATCTTTATCACCAATAGTAGTGGGATTACGCATGGATTCAAATTGGTTTCGCCGATTCAGTGAGGATCTGCTTGGTCACTTTCACGCCTTGCGTGCCAAAAACTCATTAGTTGGAAAGTGGGATCGATAGATGGGAAAAAAATGCCTGGAATTGAAATCGTCGAGGCCCCTGGGCAACGCGTCCTCGGAGTACGCAGGAAGGGGGGCTACCGGTTGATACCGCAACTCCTGATGGAAGTATACGAATATGCAGTGAACCGGGAAATTCCGATCGCCGGTCCACCTGTTTTCCTCTGCCACGAGACCTCGCCGGAAGCGGTAAAAGAGGCTGACTGCAGGGGGGATGCCGATATTGAGGTCGCATGGCCGGTATCCAGACCTGCTGCGGGAAGCGGGGATATCAGGGGATATGAGTTGCCGGGTGGGAAGATGGTGCATACCGTTCACAAGGGTCCGTACGAGAACTGCGAGCCGACATATCTCGCATTATTCGCATGGATTGGCGAACATAACCTGCGGATCAGCGGCCCGATACGTGAGGTGTATCTGAACGACCCGGGAACAGTGCGCCCTGAAGAGATCGTTACCGGGATTTTCGTACCGGTCGAATGATCCCGTTCGTCCCCTGCATCGCGACTCCGGTTGACAGGTTCGGATGGCTGGATCTGCGGAAGCCTTCAGGACCAGCCGTGAAGCCATAACCGGGGGGGCGCTCGGTCCGGGTCAGACGACCGGCGTCAGGCCGGGACTGGTCCAGGTGAGGCTTTTCCCCCGGCAGGAGTAACCAGGAATGTATTCTCTGCCCCGACCATGCCCGCCCCGGCAATCCCTTTCCTGAGGTCCAGTGCGATTACCCTCCCCTCCTCCGCGGCTCATCGAATCCGCGATAGGTTTCTGACGGAGCAATACCTGGCCGGGGGAGCGATGCCATCCGGTCCTGGACATCCACGCGGCGGAGATAAATCCTGATAGATTCCTTGGGTAGACCCTTACCGAACGTATAAGTCATCGTCTTGTCCGTCTGGTACCCCCCGACGCCGCACGCATCGTCGGTGCACGAGGTCGCCTCTCCTGAGTCTCCGTTGGCGGCTCCCGGGTGCAGGTGCTGGAAAGCCAAGCCCGGAGATCCTCCGGGATCATTGGGCGAATGGAGGAAGATCGTGTTATGCCAATCAGCTGCCTGCCACGATTTTATCTTGGATAACGCCACTATCCGATCAAGGGAAACCGCTGTGTCCAGAACCCGCCACAAACTCTCCCGGAAGATCGGCCAGCCCCCCGGCACGCTCGTCCAGGACGACCTTTCCACTGGTCCGGTCAGGATCACCATCATCGATTATGATGGTCAGCATTTCGAAGAGAGGGTCGTGAAGCAGATCGCGGAATGCTCGCCGTTCCGCGAGACAGATACGGTCACCTGGATCAATATCGACGGCCTCTCGAATGCCAGGGTGATTGAGGATCTGGGAGCTTGTTACCGGATCCACCCGGTCGTCCTCGAGGACCTGCAGAATATCGAGCAGCGGCCGAAGTTCCAGGAGCTCGAGAATTACCTATACATGGGCCTGAAGATGCTTCAGCAGAAGCCGGAAGGGGGGATCAAGATCGAGCACGTCAGCCTGATAATAGGGGAGAACTATGTCCTCTCCTTCCAGCAGGATATCGGGGACGTGTTTGACCCTGTGCGGGACCGGATACGAAAAGATGGCAGGATCAGGAAGTTCGGACCAGATTATCTTGCGTATTCCCTGATCGACGTGATTGTCGACAACTACTTCCTCGTGTTGGAAAAGCTTGAGGAGGAGGTCGAGATCCTCGAGGAAGATATCGTAGAGAAGACTTCTCCGGAGACCCTCGAGAGGATACGGGCCCTCAAAAAAGACATGATCTTTCTCCGCAAGTCGGTCTGGCCCCTTCGCGAGGTGATCCTCGGCCTTGACCGGTCCGAATCAGGACTTGTACGTGATACTACAAAGCCATACCTGCGGGACGTGTATGACCATACGATCCAGGTGATAGACACCCTCGAAGTCTTCCGGGACATGATCTCCGGCATGACCGAGATATATGTCTCAAGCCTCTCGTACCGGATGAACGAGATCATGAAGGTGCTCACGATGATCGCGACCATTTTTATCCCCCTCACATTCATCGTCGGGATTTACGGGATGAACTTTGAGTTTATGCCCGAGCTGTCCCACGAGTACGGGTACCCTGGTGTCTGGGCAGCAATGATCGGAGTGGTGGTCGTGATGCTGCTCTATTTCAGGAAGAGGGGTTGGCTATAGGGGCTGGAAACTTTTGCTCCAATTCTGATCCTTGTTTTTCTACCCCATACCTATACCCTTGTGTTGAGCAGGACGCGGCTGGTGTTGTCATTGAAGTGTGCTACTACCACGACCGCGTCCTGGGTAGACTGACCTGGAAGGCTGATCGACGAACCGGTCGATGT
Organism: Methanoregulaceae archaeon; assembly: GCA_028679405.1. GTDB lineage: Archaea > Halobacteriota > Methanomicrobia > Methanomicrobiales > Methanospirillaceae > JAJRBP01. The sequence goes on from JAJRBP010000215.1 coordinate 2,597, forward strand.
ACTGAGTTTCTGGGCCTGTGCCATGTTGTTAACGGTGACGGTGAAGTTATTCACGTAAGGGAGCCCGGGCCCGCCCATGTTCCTGATTACGATGGTATTTCCCTGTCTCGAGGCGATCACCGAGAGCGGAGGGGCCGGTGGCTGTGGGGGCGGGGTTCCTGTGGTTGCGGTGGCCGTTTGAAACGTCTGGGGTGGCGTTGGCGGCGACCCGCAGGTGATGCAGGGGACTCCGGGGGGGTGCCATACGATGAGCGCGACGACCGCCAGCGCAATGACGATGAGGATAATCCCCATGAGTGGCTTGAAATTTCCCTCCTTTCTGAACCGGTACCCGCAATACCGGCACGAATCGCCCGAAACCTTGGACTTGCAGTTCGGGCAGGTTCTCGTTGCCATAAAAGAATCATCATTCCGGAAGGAAGATAGATATTGCGAATCGAAAACGGCTCAATTTCGCCGATGAATATCGGGTGGAAATGCAATATGCATCTACAATTAAACCCAAACCGGACCCGGATGTTTTTTTTCCGGCATCCGGGGACCCGGAAATCCGCTCCCGGGGAGTATTCAGAACCAGGTGTCCAGGGTCCGCTGCCCGGTTTTTGGGGCCGAGCCCTCAAGTGCCTTTCTCACCCGCTCGCGGGAAAAGTCGTAATCATCACAGAGCATGCGCTCAATCCCGGCAGTATCGGGGGACCTCCATTCAAGCTGGTACTCATCCGACACCGGTGGATTCTGGAAGAACTCGCGGATAGGCCCGGGATCAAGATCCGGGTCCTTCTCCCTGAGTACCGCGTCGAACTCGCCGGCCCGGACCATCCTGATCCCTGTCTTCGCCCCGATCCCGCGGATCCCCCGGTTGAAGTCGGTTCCGACAAGGATCCCGATGTCGATCAGCTCTTCACGGCTGATCGAGAGGCCCCGGAGCACTTCGACAAGCTGTATCTTTTCCGGAGAGATCGTGATGGTCCTCCCCCTGATCTTCCTCTTTCCGCTCACGGTGAGGTTACGGACGAGTGTCGGTGCCCCGAAAAGAAGCGCATCGTAGTCCTGCGAAACCACGTACCCCGCGTCTCCTTTCTGTACCATATAAGACGCCTGGGCTTCTCCTTCGCTCGGTGCATCGATCCACGGGATCCCCATCAGGCTGAGGAGCTCTTTTGAGGTGGCAATCACCGTGGCATCAATCCTTGAGGACGACCTCGCATGCTTGTAAGCCTCTTCGGTATCGCCGCGGGAAAGGGCTTCGCGCCAGCGTTCATCGGCCTCCGCCCTCACGTTCCGCCGTTGTTCGATCGTCGCCTTCTTCAAATCAGGGGGTTTTCCGTCAAAGACGTACACCGGTCGTATCCCTTTCTCGAGGAAATTCACATTCCGAAAGAGGATCCCTGAAAGGTGCGATGTGATCCGCCCGGTCCTGTCCATGAGCGGTGTGCCATCCGGCTGCCTGATGATCGAGAGAAACTGGTAGAGTGCGTTGTGTGCGTCCACCGCGGCGACTCCGCCAAGAGACTCCATCGGGACAGCCTTCCGATAATCAAGGATAAGATCGCGGAGTGAAACACCCATCGTTTTCAAGGCTCCTCTTTCGTCCTTTTCCCCTGTCCCTACCTGTAGATCTTCTTCCCGAGCGTCTGGACGATCTCGTCGAAATGCGCGACCGTACTGTCGTATTTCTGGACCATCTTCGCAGAGATCTCTTCCAGGCTCGAACGGGCCATGCGCTCGCGCTGGAGGACGTCCCGCTCGAGACGGAGTATCCGCCGGTGGAGGAGAATGAAGAGCCCGCCGATTGAGATCATCATCAGTATTGCACCCGATATCAGGATCGGGTCCGTCCAGAGGCGCGAGGTGAGCATCAGCGTGGAAATGACAAGGATTATAATAAGTATAAAGTCCCAGGAGAATTCACGGGTATCCATGTTTTTAGATGATGGGGATCCATTTATTAATCTACCTCAATGGTGCGGTGCATCGGAATGGATCCAAAACGATTGATCTCCCTGGCCGGAATGCCTGCCATGCTCCTCCTCGTAGAGATCGGGGCGGTCCTCCTGGCCCTTCCGCTGCAACAGGCCGGTATCCAGGCGTTCGAAGACCCCGGGTCGGCGACAAATCCAATTCTCTTCCTCGTAATACTCCTCGCTTTCACTGCGTTCATGCTGCTGCTCATCAGATTCGGCAGGAAGAGCTGGATCGGTATAATCATCGGCATCTCGATCTTCTTCACCTTCATCTACATTTACAGCGCGATTGCCAATGTCCTCCTCTCGGGCGATCTCCTCGTCCTGTCAGCAGCTGTCATCCTCTCGGCCATCTCCATCGTGATCCTTTACCGGTTCCCCGAGTGGTACGTGATCGACTCGCTCGGGATCCTGATCGCGGCGGGAGCTGCATCCATCTTCGGGATATCGCTCGAGGTCCTCCCGGTCATCGTCCTCCTTTGTATCCTGGCAGTATACGACGCGATATCAGTATACAAGACGAAACATATGATCACTCTTGCAGAGGGAGTGATCGATCTCAAGACGCCGATCCTCTTCGTGATCCCGAAGCGACGCGATTATTCGTTTATCAGGGAAGGGATAGGAACTCTCGGGGAGGGTGAAGAACGGGGGGCATACGTTATGGGCATGGGTGACCTTATCATGCCGTCTATCCTGGTCGTTTCTGCAAACGTGTTTCTCTCCGGGCCGAGGATCGGGATATTCACCGTTCCTGCACTCGGTGCGATCGCGGGTTCGCTTGCCGGGATAGCCCTCCTCCTCTTCTTCGTGAACAAGGGAAAACCCCAGGCCGGCCTCCCCCCCATTAACAGCGGAGCGATTATCGGTTTCCTTCTGGCATGGGTCCTGGCGATGCCGTAGGGGCGGACTGGTAGGCGAGGAGAGCTTCGAGTACCTCGTCAACACCTTCGCCGGTTGCAGTCGACATATTTTTGTACACCCCCGACGGGAGAATATCGGCCTTGTTCGCTGCAACGACTACGGGAGATTCTATCGTGCTCTTCACTTCTTCGAGGAGATTCTCCTGGTCTTCGAGAGGGTACCCGCATGTCCCGCTCGGGTCGATGATGAACAGGATCACGTCGGCGATCCGTCCCATGGCGCACATTGCCTGGCGTTCTATCCGGTTTCTCTTCTCTGGCGGGCGGTCGAGGACTCCAGGGGTGTCGATAAACTGAATCCTGCCGCATCCCGTTTCGCGGTGTCCGACAATGATCCCCTGGGTGGTGAATGCGTACCCGGCAACTTCAGGCGCAGCGGTGGAGACGAGCCTGATAAAGGAGGATTTTCCCACGTTGGGATATCCTGCGACTACTATGGTGAAGGAGTCGTCCACGTGAGGCAGTTTCCGGAGCACGTTCCTGACATCGTTGAGGAACCTGAGATCGCCGTCGACCTGGTGGACGACCGAGGAGAGCCTTGCGACTGCCCGGCGCCTCGAGATCGCAGTAACATCCGCCCTGCGGGTCTCCATGACAAGGGGAGGCCCATGGAGACGCGACCAGCGGGCAGCCCATCCCACGGCCCCGAGGGACTTCTTCAGCCGCTCTATCCCGTAGAGGATCTCCACGAGTTCACGGTAAAAAGGGGGGAGTTCGTCGAAATCCGGAAAGGAACTTATCACCTGGACCAGCCGGTCATGGATTGCCTGGCCTATTGCACGGACAAACTCCTGGTTTGCCCTGTCCTTATTGCGTTTTTCCCGCATCTTCGCCGCAGCCCTCCGGAGGCTCCGGTCCATGATCTCATCGGCGGTCGGGACGGTCGGTATCTTCTCAAACTCCACGGATATTCAGCAACCTAATGTATTTATGCAAATCCACATGATCAATCATTATGGATTTATCCCTGATCCAGAAAGACATTCTGATCACCCTCATAACCCTCTACCAGGAACAGTCCCATCCGATAAAAGGGGAGGAGATCGCTGAGATCATCCAACGGAATCCGGGGACTGTCCGGAACCAGATGCAGGCGTTGAAGGCGATCGGGCTGGTTGACGGGGTACCGGGGCCGAAGGGAGGATACACTCCGACCTCGATTGCATACGAGGAGCTGAACCTGGACGGATCGGAAGGTGATTATGACGTCCTTATATCGAGAGACGGGATACCGGTAAAGGGGGTGACCGTCTCCGAGATCGACCTCACCACCCTCTGCCACCCTGATGTCTGCCATGCCCTGATCAAACTGATCGGGAGCGTGAAGGTGTTTGAGGTCGGAGACCAGATCACGATCGGACCGACCCCGGTGAACAAACTCCTCGTAAGGGGAGAGATCTTTGGGAAGGACGAGGTCAAGCAATCCCTCCTCCTCTCGATCTTCGAGATGATCTCGCTCCCCAAAAAACCTATCCGGCATTACATGTCGAGCCCCCTGATCACGCTCGGCAGCACCAGATCCCTCTCCGACGCGCTCCATCTTTTCAATGCGCATCATATCCATGGCGCCCCGGTCATGGATGGGGACAAACTCAGGGGCATCATCACTTTAAGCGATATTTCCCGTGCAATTGAGGATAGAATTCCGCTCGATACCCCTGTCTCGCTGGTTATGACTACAGACGTCGTGAAGGCACCTGCCGACGTACATCTCTACGAGGTGATCACGAGGTTCAAGGAAAGAGAGATCGGTCGGCTCGTGGTGGTCGAGGGAGACACCCCGGTTGGAATCCTCACACAGTCGGATATTATCAGGGTGTTTCCTTCGCTTTGAGCAGTACTTCGCTCCTGCTTTTTTCCCGCACCGGGAAACCAGACAACTTTTTTATCGAAAAGGACTATACGGATGTAGTGCATCCCGGTAACCGGGGTGATTCTGGCAGGCGTCTTTATCCGGAAACTGATGATCCTATCAGTTCCGGGGGCGTCCGGAGGATAGGACAATGACCGGGATACCACGTGCGACTGTCGCACGGATTATTAAATCCGCCGGTGCGGAAAGGGTTTCGAAGGATGCGAGCGAGGCACTTGCGGTTCTTATGGAAGAGTATGCGGCCTCCATCGCCCGCGAGGCGCTCAAGCTCTCGAGCCATTCGGATAGGAAGACGATCAGGGCGGCCGATATCCGGATGGCTGCGGACATCCTGAAATAACGCCACAATCGGCTTTGTTCCTGACTGGACAATTCGATCGTGAAGGGTGGCACCAGGGGAAATAAGGTTGAAATGTCCCGTTTTTACCGATCAGGGCACGAATAAAGTATATTAGACATCTTTAAGTAGTACGACGACCCTCTTTTTTTTCATGACAAAGACACTGGCCCGGAATCTCTCGAAGAAGAAGATCATGACCACGGACGGTAAAGTCATCGGGAC
>JAJRBP010000115.1 GCA_028679405.1 Methanoregulaceae archaeon
GAGCCTCTTCATACGCTGGTACACCGACTCCCCGCCCCCGGTCCCGCAGAGGCTCGCGATATACCTCCGCAGCAGCCGGTCGGCAGCATTCCTCCGTCTCGGGATCCATGCGATCTCAATCGCGAGGTTCTTTCTTGCGATCAGATCCCTGATCCGGACGGTCCGTGCGAGGACCCCGTTCACCTTCCGCCGGTCACCGCCCGAGAGGGCCCAGACAACCGCCTGGCTGTCCGTGCAGACCCGCGCCCGGGCGTGCGCGGGAAGCTCCTCGAGGGCGAGGATTACCGCGTTGAACTCGGCGTCGTTGCTGGAAATTCCCCGCTCGTACCCGATGTACACGTCATCTCCCGGGAACATGGCGATATAGTGCCCGTCCCCGCTCCCGTCCACCATGACCTCGACCCTCTCGTGTACGCTCCGGTCAGATGCGGGCTCCCGGGAAATCTCAGAAACCGTGCCATCAGGGAAAAGTTCGAGAACAGGTGGATCCAGTGGATATTCCGGCCAGACTCCTCTTTGCAAGGCGATCTGCTCCAATCAGGGATTTGGCGTCCCTCTCTTAAAAAATTTTCGCCCTTCGACCCCGCGATTTGAATACGCGGCAGGATTCGGATGGGAAATTCCCTCTCAGCCGATGGCTGTCCTGATCGGATGGAGGGAAATTCGCTGATCAACGGATGATTTTACGGATTGGGATTTCGAGGATGTCCTCGGCACCCGCATCCTTGAGCCGGGGGATGAGGGTGTTCACGAGGTCCCGCGGCACCACGGTCTCGATGGAGAAGTAATCAATCCCGTGGAGGCGGGAGACAGTGGGCTTTTTCATGGCCGGGAGCGTGCGGACGACCTCCTCCATCACCGCGGCCGGCACGTTCATCGAGAGGAGCACCTGGTGCCGTGCCTCGATCACACCCGAGAGGAGCGTCACGATCTCTTCCATCGCCTTCCTGTTGGAGGGATTTTCGAACGAGCCCTTGTTCGCGATCACCACGGTCTTCGAACGCATGATCTCCCCGATGATCTTTAAGCCATTCCTCCGGAGCGTGGTGCCGGTCTCTGTCAGGTCCACGACAACATCCATGAGATCCGGTACCTTCGCCTCCGAAGCCCCGTAACTCGGGAATATCTGAACTGGAATCCCCAGCCGGCCGAAGAACTCCTTCGTCATCACCGGGTACTCGGTCGTCACACGGCTCCGGGGTCGTATCTGGGTCACGTCGTCGACAGGCTCGTCCCGGTGGACTGCCACTACGATCCTGACGTCGCCCTCGCCGGTCTTGCTGTACGAGAGGTTGGCAAGGTGCTTCACCGCTGCTCCCGTCTCATGGACCCAGTCGTGGCCGGTGATCCCCATATCGAAGTACCCCATCTCCACGTACGTCGGGATCTCCTGCGGGCGCAGGATCTTTACTTTTCCGATCCGCTCATCCACGATTGTCGGGTTGTAGTCACGGTCGGTCCGACGTACCTCGAGGTCCGCCTCCCTGAAGAGCTGCAGCGTCTGCTCCTCCAGGCTCCCCTTCGGAAGTGCGATGCTGATCATAGGTACAGAGAACTGCGGGCAAACCTGATAAAACCAGTCTCAATCGAGGGTGTGCACGAGAAGACCGGAGAGGAGTTTCGGCTCAAACCACGTGGATTTCGGCGGCATGATCCCGCCCGCGTCGGCGATTCCTGTCACCGTGTCCACGTGGACCGGCTGCATCGCAAAGGCCGCTCTGAATTTTCCACCGTCCACGAGCGCCTCGAGGTCCGAGAGGGGGCGTGCACCGCCGAGATACTGGAGCCGCGGGTCTCCGCGCGGGTCCGAGATCCCGAGGAGCCCTGAAAGCACCTTCGACTGGAGGACCGACACGTCAAGGGATGCAATGAGGTCTCCTGATGCAGGCGGAGGAAACGAGCACTCGTACCAGGCGGCTTCGAGGTACATATGGAACACCCGTCTCCCTGATCCGTGGTCTTCCGGCACGATCTGGAAAGCCTCCGGGTCGATCGGGCCATGCGGCCTGATACTGAAGATCCTCTGGAGCTCTCCGATGAATTCGTCGGAGGAGTAGGGACCGAGGTCCGTCACGAGGCGGCTGTACCCATGGATCTTCACCTCCCCGGCCGGGAAGATCACCCCCATGAACCGTCCCGTCTCGGCGCCTGCTGTTCCGGCGGCCTGCCTTCGTGCGGCAACGTTCGCCGCCGACTTCGCCCGGTGATGGCCGTCTGCGATATATACCCGTTCCACACCGGCAAAGAGGGTGGAGAGTTTTAAGACCGTCTCCTGGTCCTCTACGCGGAACACCTGGTGAACGACACCCGGCGCAACGCAGACCTCGGAGATCGGGGTTCCCGACCGGTCGAGCGAACGAATTACCGCACCGATCTCGTCCCTGTCCTTGTAGAGAAGGACGACCGGGCCGGTATGTGCATTCACCGTCTCGATATGACGGGTCCGGTCGGCCTCCTTGTCGTACCTGGTGAGCTCGTGCTTCCTGATATGGCCTTCCTCGTAATCCCGGACGTCGAGGCAGCAGCAGAGGCCGTGAAATTTCGCCCCGTCCTGGATCACCCTGTACAGGTAAAACCCGGGCGACCGGTCCTTCTGCATAAGCCCCCCGGCCAGCATCTCCTGGAAACGGGACCTTGCCCGTTCATACACCTGCGGGTCATCGGGGCGAAGATCCGGGAGTTCCGCGTCGGCACGGCTCACCCGCAGGAAGCTCTGGGGATTTTCGCCGATGGACGCCCTTGCTTCCTCGGCGGTCACCACATCGTAGGGCACCGAGGCTATCCCTGCTGCAAACAAAGGATCGGGCCGGACGGCTGCGAAAGGGAAGATCCGTACCATACGCTCTTCCATACAGGTGAGCCCTGCTCTATAATATATCAGCGACATACAATTTGGGAAACTTCCCATGACAGGCTCCATCCACGTACGGAGGGCTCGCCCCAAGGACGTTCCTGCGATCGCGGCGATCGAACGGGATTCATTCCAGGACCCGTGGGACCAGGAAATCCTCTCTGAAGCCCTCTCGTACTTCCCGACGACTTTCCTTGTCGCGGCAGTCGGGGAGCGCATCGTCGGGTTCATTGCCGGAGGCCTCGAGGACACGGGGGAACAGGTATACGGGCACATCGCCAATATTGCCGTCGCCCCGCAGTTCCGGGGGGGAGGGACCGGAAGGGTGCTCCTGGCGCGCGAGGAGCAGGCGTTCGCCTTTGAGTCCGCATCGGGTGTCCAGCTCGAGGTCCGGGTCTCGAACCTCTCAGCACAGGAATTCTACCGGAGGAACGGGTATCGCGACGTCTTCATCATCCCGGGATATTATGCGAACGGCGAGGACGCGATCGTCATGATGAAATGGTTCCGTTTCTGAATAAGCGCCGTTACAGAATCATCTGCCTTAAAGAAATGAGAGGATTCAAGCCCCGACAGGTCATCCGGTGACAGGGGAAAAGGATTCAGCGCCCCCAGATCGTCCTGATAACCTGGGAAAACCAGGGATTCACCACCGCGCAGATCATCCTGGTGATAAGGGAAAACCGGGAGGAGTTCAGCCCCTCCCGAGGCTCTGGTGAGCGCGTGCGAGGTGATGGGCCGCCTGCGCTCCGATAAGAGAAAGTTCTCCGGCGAGCACGCCACACGCGATGATCTCCGCGAACTTCCTTGCATGGCTCCCAGGTGGGTCGCCGCCGCCCGCGACACCGAGGAGGCCGAGGCACTCGCGCTGGGTATCGACACCGGTCCCGCCCCCGACCGTCCCGACCGGGAGATCGGGCAGTGTCACGGCCACGTAAATTCCGTCCCCCGAGGGATCTGCCGTGGTGATGCAGCAGGCACCCTCGACTACATGCGCAGGGTCCTGGCCGCAGGCGATAAACATGGCCGCAATGATGTTGGCCGCATGTGCGTTGAACCCGAGCGACCCGGCCCGTGCGGATCCGACCAGATTCTTCCGCTCGTTCACCTCGAGGACCGCTTCCGGGTTCGTCTTGAAGACCTCTTCAATGAGCGCCCTGGTGAGATGGATCCCGGCGACCACACTCCTCCCCCTGCCGAGGATCGTATTTATCGCAGCAGGTTTCTTGTCCGTACACATGTTCCCCGAGAGCGCGACCAGCCGGGCACCGGTCGCCTCCTCGATCAGGTCAGCCGCTTTCGCGCTTGCGATCGTGACCATGTTCATCCCCATCGCGTCCTTCGTGTCGAACTCGAGCCTGACGTACACGTTCGTTCCGGTCACGTAGCATGCCGACCCAAGGAACTTTCCATGCGAGGTGGTCTTCTCCGCGGCATCGGCGATCTCCTTCCCGTGGTCTCTGACCCAGTCTGCGATCTCTTTCGCGTGACCCACCGACCGGGCGGCAAAAACAGGTGCGCGGGTCATCCCGTCGCGGAGGACCCTTACCTCGGCCCCGCCCGCTTTCGTGATTGCGCTGCAGCCACGGTTGACCGACGCAACGAGGGCACCCTCGGTTGTTGCGAGCGGCAGAAAAAACCTGCCCGATGCGTATTCACCGTTCACCTGGAGCGGACCGGCAACCCCGACCGGCACCTGGACCGCCCCGATCATGTTCTCGCAGTTCCGCCTGACCACCTGGGAGATCCCGATCGAATACCTGCCGACCGCCTCAAGCGGCTTTCCGGTCAGGCGGGAGATGTACTCTCTCCGCACCCGGACGGCCTCGTCCGGCGGCAGCTCCTGCTCGAGCTGGTGGAGCTTGAGCGCACCGGACGAGAGCCTCTCGTCATACCCGTCCATGCATACTATGTGGTCGCAGGGATAGATGGTTCTGTTGTGACCGATCGCGAGCAGTGGTGTGTCCGGGTGCCCAGGCAGAAGGGCGAGGAGGTCCGTATGGAACTGGCCGGTACCGGTCTTCTCGATCCATCGCTGCGGCCCAGGACCGAGGGCGACGAGATCCTCTTCCCTGTCACCAGTCCTTCCGCTGGTGACTGCCGTGCATCATTCCAGCCTCATCCGGGGCGACCGGAGCTTCCGCCGCACGAACTTGTCGGCGGAATCGCGATCATGCAGGAGGACGAAAGGAAATCCGCAGTTCTCCTCCTCGAGTCCCGTCCCTCCATCCACACCGTACTTTTTGCCGAAAGCGACGTCGAAGGGGTATACCGGACACGGAGGTTCCGGGTACTTGCAGGAGATCCGACCACCATTACAGATGTCACCGAGTACGGTCACCGGTTCAGGATCGATCTCTCGGCAGCCTATTTCTCCGCGCGTCTTTCCACGGAGCGCCAGCGGGTCCTCGAAGCCGTCACCCCGGGGGAGCGGGTCCTCGACATGTTCACCGGTGTCGGCCCCTTCGCCATCGTGCTCTCGCACAAGGCGTCGCTCGTGGTCGCCGCGGATATCAACCCGGCCGCCATACATCTCCTCCTCGACAACCTCCGTAGAAACCGGGTCAGAAACGTCCTCCCCATGCTTGCGGATGCCGCACGACTTGGATCTTTTCCCTGGAAGTTCGACCGGGTCGTGATGAACCTCCCTCACAATTCGGCGGACTTCCTCGGGACTGCGTACAGCCTGTGCCGTGAGGGGGGCACGATCCATCTCTACACTATCCAGGAACGCGAAGGGGAATTCCTCGAGGTAATCAGGTCTGGACCGGCCGGAGAAGTGAGCGAACGTCCGGT
>JAJRBP010000140.1 GCA_028679405.1 Methanoregulaceae archaeon
TCAGCTCCCTTCCGGGTCAGGGAGAAACTGTTCGTCCATTCCCTGGCAACCATGTCCCGGGGCGCCGAGTATACCATGACATCGTAGAGTGTCATGCCCCGTGACCTGAGCTCGTCGTAGACCTTCGGGTCATTGATATCAAGATCGTCTTTTTCGAGCACCCGTACCCCGGTCTCCGCGAATGCGCGGTAGAACTCGATCGCATCCTCCGTGTCCGTAGACCTGATCAGCTGCACTGCCCCCCCGACACTATCGCCCATCACGAGCGGGACAAGAAGGATGAACGCACCAAAATGGGTATTTCCCCCCGCATGCCGGTTCGTCAACCGGACGGCGGACCGGATCACCCGGCCGATTCCTCCCCTGGACCGCTCGGCTTCTTCCAGTGCGGGGCGGGAAAATATGACTGACGCAAGGAAGTGCTCGAGTCGTGTCGTATCGTAGTCGTGGCAGCGGTCCACGTTCCCGGGCTTTGGAAACGCGGTCACCTCAAGCATCATCGCGAGCTGCGCCCGCTCAGCCCTGCTCATCCACCGGGGTTTCAGAAAAGACCTCCTCGAGTATACGCTCAGAAAGGGTTCGTTTCTGTCGCATATACTCTCGCCCGGTCAGGTGTCCCTGCTCGATAGACATCTCCCTGAACATGCATGGCGAGGAATCCTTGCAGCACCAGGCGAGGCTCCCGAAACAGGTGTGCTGCCCGCTCTCGAGCGGAGTACCCTTCACGCTCCTCTCCTTGAGTTCAACATACTGCTCGCGGCTGATTCCGATTTTTGCGAGGGTGGGGATCAGGGGGCAGTTCTTTACCGGCATACAGCAGAACGCAAGAGCTCTGATGTCTCCCCCGCGGCAGAGTTGCTTCGGCGAGTTGTACCACCCGTGTTCGTCAGCGTACCTGGTTATCGCGGCATCGAGCCCGGAAAGCGTATGTTCGTCCGATCTCCGCCCGAGAGAGACAAGATCCGCCCCGTGAGAGAACATCTCCTTGACCCGGTCGAAGCTGTTTATCGAGTTATTCGCGATCAGCATTACCGGGCAGCTGTTCCGGATCTGCCGAAGCTTCTGGTACCCGAAGTCCATAAGGTCGACATGAATGATATCGGCACCTGCCCGCCAGAGCGCGCGGGCGAGTGCGACATCGTCCTGGCCAACCCCCGCGCGGATCTTGACTGAGACAGTGACATCATGCGATTTAAGTGTCTTCACGCATTCTGCAAGAATCCGGGGATTATGGAGATAATATTCCCCGCTCCCCACTTCGACCATCGGCTGCTGCCGGCAGTGGGCATCGATCTCATACACCACGGTGTCACCCAGCTTGTCGGCTGCATCTGAGAAAGCCCCGGGGGTGCAGGCCCGCAGGTTTATCCCGGTGACCACATCGGTCTTTGCAAGTTTTCCTGCCTGGGCCTTGATCTCCGGGATCGGATCGTCGAAAAGGAATTCATCCCTGCCCCCGGCAGCCATTTCGCGGGCTGCCCGCATTGCAGGTTCATCGATGGAATACCCGCCGATGAATGCGAGGCCGATGTGGGAAGCCCGTTTGAGCACATAATCCGCATCCACGATCCCCGCCATGGAGGCGATTGCTATCGGCGTCCGTACCACGGAGTCGTTGATCAGGAGGCCGAAGCGCTCGAAGTGCTCGATCATGAGTCTGTAGCTATTCGCGTCGCGGGAACAAAATTATTTTGGGTGGTTCGCGAGGCAATCCTCAGAACTCTTATCTTTTTGATCTGAACCGCCTGCCTTCCGTATGAGATAGTAACCGACGCACAGCCCAAGGATCAGGACCCCGTCCCCCATGAGGGTGAACTCTGTGGTCGTCAGCGGGTCGAGGATGATCACCTTTCTTGCCACCGCAATGATCGCGAGGATAACAACTATCTCGACATGTATCACGTTCTCGCGCAGGTAGGCCTTGAGGGTACCGAGCAGTTCGATCCCGATGAGGACAAGGAGGAAAAATCCAAAGATATTGAGGATCTCGCGGTTTTCAAGGAATGATCCTGCGATCACAGGGGGAGTGGTCAGGGATACGACTATGAGCCAGCCGAGTTCGATCACTGCGAAGATGATCACCACGAAGAACAGTACGATCAGAATGCGGTAGATAATTCCCTCGAAGCGGTTAACTGCGGTGATAATCGTCTCGTCGTCCATACCGATACCATCTGTAATAGGATTGCACGGAGATAAATTATCTGCCCCGGACCCTCCCGAAGGTGGCCTGTCGCACGCGGGTCGTTCCGCTCCAGTCAGGGTGACGGCGGCGTTTTCAGAATAGATTTTATGATATCCCGTGCTACTATTGAGCATATGGGTAAGACGGGAATGCTGCTTGTGGGGCACGGGAGCAAAATGCCCTACAACAAGGAGTTGATCGAGCACACCGGCAGGCTGATTGCCGAGAAAAATGCGGAATTCATCGTGAAATGCGCATTCATGAACATGAACACACCCACAATAGATGAAGGTCTTGACGAGTTCAGGAAGGAAAAGATCGATGTACTCGTCGTGGTTCCCCTCTTTCTCGCGAAAGGCGTGCATATCACAAAGGATATTCCCGCCCTCTTAGGACTTCCTGAGGGCGCGGCGAAGGGAACCTTCCGGACCAACGGGTCGGCAATCCCCCTCGTCTATGCGGACCCGATCGGGAGCGATCCTCTGCTTGCCGATCTCATGATAAAAAACGCAAAAAAGGCGCTATCTATCGTCTGATCGTATGGATCTCCTGGTCCTCGATACTATCCATGGCGGGGAGGAGATCGCACGATCCTACCGTGTTCTTGGACACAGCGTTGACACTCTTGATGTATACCGGGGATCGGCGGAGGACTGGGCGGCCGTATCCGGCAGGCACCATGACCTGATAATCTCCCCGGTCCACCTCGACCCATGTCATCCGGTACTTGTTGAACACAGTACGTCACGTATATCCCATCACGAGGCGGTGAAGCAGATCCTTTCAGGGCGTGCTCCCTCGCCGATGATCGAGATCACGGGGGCCCGGGGAAAAACGACTACGGCATTTGCCCTTGCACACCTCCTGCCCGGTCCCGGGGTGCTCCATACTTCGGCAGGCACGATGGGCGAGCCAGGTCACCGTCCGGTCTTTCACAGGAGTATCACTCCCGCATCGGTATTACCTGCTGCTGCAGAGGCAGTCCGGTGCGGCGGATGGCTCGTGGCAGAGATCTCGCTCGGCCTCACTGGCGCAGGGGACATCGGGATCATCACCACATCCGAAGACTACCGATGCGCAGGGGGAAAGAAGAGTGCTCTCGCCGAGAAGCTCCGGTCGGCAGCAGGGTGTTCCCGGGTGGTGCTTGCGCCAGGGATCAGTGAATCATTGCCGAACGCGACGAGGGTCCAGGATGTGGTCGAGTGCCACGGTGACAGGTGTCAGTACGACCTGTCAGGAATATCCGGGGGATTTGAAAATCCCCTCCTTCTCCTCGAGAGCTATCGTGTTCCTATGATGTGTGCGGCGACAGCGGCATGTCTTCTCGGAATAGATCCTGCCCCGCTCGGATTGTTCCCGCCGGTGGCAGGCAGGCTCTCGCTCTCACGGGAAGGTGGCCGTCTCGTGGTGGACGACTCAAACAGCGGGGTTTGCGCGGGCACTGCCGTGGAGGCAGCCAGGTATGCCCGTAAAGTTTCCGGGAAAGACGAAGTAATCCTCGTAATCGGGCAGGAAGGGAGAGCAGTCTGCGAAGGGTTCCCGGGAGGAGAGATCTCAGGTGCGATATCTTCGATCGGTCCGGAGTCCGTCGTCCTGATCGGAGATGAAGCTTCAGCCGTCGTCGTTTCGGGAATTTCCGGAGTATATGCAGATTCGCTTGACGAGGGCCGGAAGATTGCCCTCGGCGATCCCGGGAGCGGAAGCGTTGTCCTCGCAGTGAAGACATGGAGGTGAAGGTATGGCGGAGCACACGGAAGTACGAATGAAATATATGCAGCCCAGGCCGAGTTCGATCGTCGCGGCTCTTTACACCGCCCGCGACCTCGGGGTGGACGTCTCCATCCTTCACGGGCCGTCAGGCTGTTCGTTCAAGCACGCCCGCCTCCTTGAGGAGGATGGGATGCATGTCCTCACCACGTCGCTCGCAGACAACGAGTTCGTCTTTGGTGGTCAGCAGCCGCTTGAGAAGGTGCTTCGGTATGCGGAAGAAAGGTTCGCACCTGCGAGGATGGCGGTGATTGGGACCTGTGTCTCGATGATCATCGGGGAGGACCTTTCAGCGGCGATCGAGGAATCGGGGGTCACTACCCCTACCATCGCGGTGGAGATCCACGCAGGGTACCCTGAGAATATCGAGGGAGTGATCGCGACCCTGGTTCCGGCAGCCGCGATCGGATGGATCAGCGCGGAAGAGCTCTCCCGGCAGCAGATACTTCTTGCGAAGGCAAACGAGGTCGAACGGCTCCGTGGCGCCGCGAGCATGCCCTACATCGAACCGTCGCGGGGCGACCTGAAGCACGTCGCTGCAAAGCGTCTCCTTGAGCTTGCAAAAAGCGGGAGAAAAGGCGTAGCAGTGATGAATGCAAAGAAGGAGACTGCCTATATGTTTGCCGACGAGCTGATCGCGCTCCACGACGCATGTCCCGAAGGGAAGATCGAGTACGTCGCAAACCTTGAGCTGCGGGGTCTCCCGAAAGTCAGGGCCGATGCCGCACGGATCTCAGGGGAGATGCGGGAGCGCGGGGTCCCGCTGTCACTGCTCGGGGCACTCGACGAGTACGGGGCGAACGGCGATGCAATGGGCAATCGTATCAGGGCGATCGCCCCGGAGTTCGCCTTGATCGTCGGGGTCCCGCATGCGATCAGGCAGGAGTATCTTACCGGGGTCGAGTGTATATCGATCACGAATGGTCCCAGGCAGGTCGAGCCGCTCCGATCCCAGGGTCACCGGCACGTGATCGTGGAGGTCGACCTGCACCCAAAAACACTCGGGGTAAAGGAGATCGTCCCAAGCGAGTTCGGTGCCGTGCTCCGGAGCTTCGCATGAGCGGATCGCGGGCTGTACCGATATCCAAATCCCATGAGGAGTCCGGGAACCAGGTGCTGGCCTTTATGATAGGAGGCGACCGCTCCGGGTGCGGAAAGACGAGTATCACGCTCGCGCTCGGGGCTCTCCTCGCGGAGAACCACAAGGTCCAGACGTTCAAGGCAGGGATGGATTACATCGACCCGTCGTACCTCACGGCGGCAACAGGACGTCCGTGCAGGAACCTCGATTCGTTCGTGATGGACGCGGCCCAGATTCGCGCCATCTTTGCCCATGCCTGCAAGGGAGCGGATATAGCGATCGTCGAAGGAGTGCGGGGACTCTATGAAGGCGCGGATGCGATTTCCGACACGGGGAGTTCTGCCTCGATCGCGAAGATCCTCGGGATCCCGGTTGTACTCGTGGTTAATGCGGCCAGCATCACGCGGAGTGCTGCAGCCATTGTCCGGGGTTTCGCTTCGTTCGACCCGGATGTCGCGATCCGGGCGGTTATCCTGAATAATGTCATGGGAAAGCGACATGCCGAGAAGGCGGTCGGCGCGATCGAGCATTTCTGTGAAATACCGGTAATAGGTACGATCCCCCGGAGCGATGAGATGGTGCTGACCATGCGCCACCTCGGGTTGGTGCCCTTCCTCGAGGGGCAGGGGAGCGGGGAGTTCCGGAAGAGGATTGAAGGTATCACAGGCAGGATCAGGGAGCACGTCTCGGTCGGACGGCTCCTCTCCGCTGCGTCCGCGACGCCGTTACCCCCCGACCCCCGCCTCTTCGCCGGCCGGGAAACGGACGTGACGGTCGCTGTTGCGCAGGATGAGGCATTCAATTTCTACTATTCTGATCTTTTCGATCTCCTCCCGGCGCTGGGTGCAGGGGTCGTCACATTCTCACCGGTGCACGACCGTCTCCCCGAAACAGACGGGATAATCATCGGTGGCGGGTATCCTGAACTCTTCCTCGGGCAGCTCGAAGGAAACGATCCGATGAGGGAAGCGCTCGCAGAGGTATCGCGGAATGGCGTACCGATCTACGGGGAATGCGGCGGTCTGATGTACCTCACGGACCGGATCGTGCTTGGGAAGGGGTGGCAGGGAGAGCCGGATGAGCAGTCCGGGGAGATGTGTGGAGTGTTTTCCGGCGAAACCCGGATGCCGGCACGGCGGGTGGTCAGCTACGTTGAGGGTTCATGTACCGGCGGACCGCTCGGAGAAGGTTGCTTCCGCGGGCACGAGTTCCATTACTCGGACGTACGGCTTGCGGGAGATACCAGGTATGTATACCGCCTCACGAGAGGGGTCGGAATCTCGGATTCGCTGGACGGGGCGGTTGTGAACGAAACTCTAGGGAGCTATACCCACCTCCACCCGGTGAGCAGCCGGGAGATGTTCTCGCATTTCGTAGAGCGATGCCGGAAGAACCGGTGAAAATAGTCCCCCGGCTCTTCCTTTTTTATGTCAGGAATAGTCAAAAACCGATGTCTTGGCCCGGTAAAGAGAAAGGCTCCTGAAAAAACGGAAACCAGATGCCCGAAGGAAGGGAAACGGACAGGATCGTCTGTTATTATCCTCATATCCTGCCATCGGTACAGCGCGTACATCCGATTCATTCCCGATCAATCCCGCAAGGTAAAAACGCTTGGAATTATAATTATTGATCATGCAGATCTACATCGACGGCGCGTTCTACCCAAAGGAGACCGCGAAGATCTCGGTCTTCGACCATGGCCTGCTCTACGGGGACGGGGTCTTCGAAGGGATCCGTGCCTATAACGGCAGGATCTTCCGCCTCCAGGAGCATCTCGACCGGCTCTACGACTCCGCAAAGACAATTGACCTAGATCCTCCGATCTCCAAGGAAGAGATGGGAAAGGCCATCATCGAGACCATGCGGAAGAACAACCTCCGTGACGGGTACATCCGGCCGATCATTACCCGTGGTGTGGGGGACCTCGGTCTCGACCCAAGGAAGTGCCCGATAGCATCGGTCATCGTCATCGCCGTCGAGTGGGGTGCCATGTACGGCGATCTGTACGAAAAAGGCCTCACCGCGGTAACGGTCTCGGTCAGGCGCAACTCCGCATGCGCTCTCCCCCCGAATGTAAAGAGCCTGAACTACCTGAATAACATTCTCGCGAAAATAGAGGCGAACTACAAGGGAGGGGACGAAGCGATCCTCTTTGACACGAACGGCTACGTCTCCGAAGGGTCGGGGGATAACATCTATATCGTCAAGAACGGGGTAATGTTCACGCCGCCGACACTGAACAATCTTCGTGGCGTGACCAGGCTCGTTGTGCTCGAGCTTGCGGACAGTCTCGGGATTTCTGTTAAGGAGCAGAATATGGGATACTTCGATATCTACACTGCCGATGAGGTCTTCGTCACCGGCACGGCTGCCGAAGTCGGCCCGATCACGAAGATTGATGGCCGGACGATCGGCAGCGGAAGACCCGGCCCGGTCACGAAGCAGCTGATGGCTGCGTTCCGCACCACTACCGAGAAGGAAGGGACGCCGATCTACTGAACCGACCTCCCGGCCCCCTCATTTTCTCGAGGTGGAAAGAATTATTACTTCACATATTCCCTATACTCTGACCGGGTTTTCGGTATATCCCCTTGTATTCAGACAGAATACCGGCATATCGCTCTTAGCCTTGCTCAACCGGGAAGCGTATCCACTACCATGTTGATCTTTTCCTTCGTCCAATAGTATGGCACGGACTGTGCTGTATCGGAGAAGAACTTCAGACTCGTCAACCCGATCAGCATCTGGTAACACGATATCCTTTGCGATAATTGGGAACAGGCCTGTGTACATCCACAGGCCCCCGGTTCGATCCGGTGAGCATCGGTGTTTCTGGTGCAGAACCAGGGAAACGCTGGTGAAACCGGGGGAGGATGTGGTTTTCCAGATTGTAGTGTATATTCTTATACTTTTTCGTCCAGGTCCGATACCAGGTTCCCCGGCTGGCCTGGGAATGAAGTCTATATCCATGCCCGTACGGTGATGCATGGCGGAAGGGTTCTGACTCTGCCGAATCCGATATTATTAATACATACGTTTTACAGGTTTAATCAAGGGCGGTTGTTCGGAAAGGAGCATCATTAATTTTCGCCCTCGGGGGTACTGGAATGAGTAGGAGATCGATTCTCTTGGGTGTTGCATTGCTGCTTATTGCAGCATGCATATGTACCGGTGTTGCGTGGGCGGACAATGGAGGATTGCTGGATTCTTCCGGGTCCGGAGGGACGCAGGAGACCGGGTCCACGGACGGCCTGTCCGGGGACT
>JAJRBP010000259.1 GCA_028679405.1 Methanoregulaceae archaeon
TTCAATGATCAGCAGGATTCTAATCGCATCATAGCTGCGGCCCGTGTCGCTCGGTTCCATACATTCCCTGTGACGGGATTTTATGTAGCCTTTCCGGAACCGTGGCAATTCGGGACGTAACATCGGCAGCTGAAATATTCCGGGGAAAACGAGTGCTTTTCAGGTGAGATTTCAATAATTCCCGGAAATTCGGCCATCCTGAATAAGAAATACGGGCGATCCCAGGAAAAAGCCGGGTTGAATATCCGTTATGACTTATGCTTTGCCCGGGCGACGAGCACCGGACACCCTGCGCTCCGGACCACCTCGCCAGTGGTGCTCCCCAGAAAGATGGTCTGCACCATGTTCTCCCCGTGCGAACTCATGAAGATCAGACCGGCCTCCTCTTCCATGGCGACACGGAGGATCTCTTCGACAGGATTTCCGATCCTTACATGTGTCGTCATTTTCATGTCGCCGGAACCCATTTGCTCTGAAATTTCCCGTAATCCGTCCTTTGCTTCTGCAACGGATGCCTGGATCTCGTCATGGGTTTCGCCACGGGTCACCACGTGGAGGAGGGCTACCGTTCCGACTCCCGGTAACTCCCCCAATTCTTTCAGCGCTGCTTCCGCCGGCGGTGAAAAGTCGGTTGGAAAGAGGACCTTTGAGAGTATATCGGGGCAAGGCCTCCCACCGGCTTTCTCCCGGTAGATGAGCACATCATGACGGGAATGGCGGAGGACGGAACTGGAAACACTGCCGAACAGGAGTCCCTGTACAAGCCCCCTCCCTCTTGCACCCATCACGATGAGATCCGGGTCTTCCTGTGCCGCAATCCCGAGGATCGCCCCCGGGATATCCCCGCCGGTAATTACTTCGAGTCGCGCTTTTCCTGTAATCCCGGCTGAATCGGTCTCCAGTTTTAATTCATCGAGGATAAGCCGGGCATTCTCGATCTCAGGATCATAGGTCCATCCCCTCTTTCCGGAGTGGGTGGCGTCGACCGCGTGAAGGAGAATCATCGAATGAAGACCAGGGAGTTTCCTGATGCAGTGAAAAGCCGCCGTCGCGTGTTCTGAAAAGTCGGTGCAGAACAGGATCTTCCCGAACATAAGAATGTCTCATCCAGATTCGGATCCACCGGTTATATTATTTCCGGCGCTCTCCATCTATCGTTTTTCCAGCGTTCCACCATGGAATACCCTGATCCCAACCGGTTCACCGCCCAAAGATCGTTATATCTGGCAGCTATGCATCCCGGGGTCGTGCATCAGTCCGTTTATCGCAAAATAGTTCGCGGACGGTCTCAAGGAAGTCTATCTGCTGGGCAAGGAATGCATTCTCATATTCCAGGACCTTGCGGTCGGGAATCAGGTGGAGTCACTTTTTATTCGTCCTTGCAGGGATAGGATCTATCCCGCTCGGGGGAGAGCGATTCCCCCTTGTAGAGCCAGTTCCGGTAAATGATCGGCGTGATAACCGTCGTGAGGAGGCTCATCAGGACGAGCGCGACGTAGAGACCCTGGTCGATAATCCCCTGCTGAAGTCCGATCAGCGCCACGATCATTGCGACCTCTCCCCTCGGCACCATCCCGAATCCGATGATAAGTGAATCCTTCGAGGACAAGCCGGCGAGTCTTGCAGGCAGCCCGCAGCCGATGACCTTTGTAATTATCGCGACGACAGTAAGCGCAACGAGGAAGAGGACGATATCGGGAGTTATCGCCCTGAAATCGGCAAGCACCCCGAGAGAGACGAAGAATATCGATGCAAAGATGATCTGGAGATATTCCGCACCCTCCTTGATGTCCCGGCAATGAACGAGACGTACCCCCTCGAACGAGACCCCTGCGATGAAAGCGCCGACGATTGCAGACAGTCCCACGAGTTCAGCCATCATTGCATAGAAAAAAGCCATCATCATCGCGAAGATGAAAAGGAACTCGGGGTATCTTTTGGCAAACCGGGTTTTATCGAGCCGGGCCATGTAGCGGCTGACGACAAACATGCCAAACGCCCCCGCAAGGACGATGAACAGGACCGATTTCACGATCACGAGGGCTATTCCTGGCGGAGAAAAGACCCCTCCCACCACTTCGGCACTTATCGAGAGTGCGAGAAGTGAAAGCACGTCGTCGATTACCGCAGCACCGATAATCGCCCTGGCCGCATCCGTCTGGAGCTTTCCCATCTCCCGGAGGACATTTGCGGTGATCGCGATGCTCGTCGCGGTGAGGGCGGTCCCGATGAAGATTGCACTCGGAGCGGAAAACCCGAACGCAAGAGAGAGCCAGTAACCGCCGATCCAGGGAAGAATCACCCCTATCGCTGCAATAACACCATTTTTAGGGGAGATTATTTCTTCTACCTTGAATTCAAGGCCGATCACGAAGAGGAGGACCACCGCCCCGAGATTCGCCAGTGCGCTTACAAAATCCGTGTAGGTAACCAGCCCGAGCACGCTCGGGCCGACAACTATCCCGACGAGGATGAGCCCTATCACTGCGGACTGGTTGATCCTCGAGGCGACCAGGTATCCTGCCAAAGCCACAAAAAGCAGGAGGCTCATCTGGAATACCGGCTGCAGGAGGATATTTTCCATCCAACAGAAATGGGAAGCAGGATTAAAACCCTTTTCGATTACCTAATAGTGAGAGGTATGATCGGGACGCACCTATATGCGTCCATTAACCCGTTTGTTTTGATTTTCTACGGGAAAACCGATACACTCAAGCCTCCTCTTTTCAAATACAACAGTAAATGGATGTTGCAATTGTTGTCCTGTTCCTGGGCGTGCTGATCTTTCTCGGGAACGTGTTCAACAGAGTTTTTGCACTTACAAAGATTCCGGACCTCCTCATCCTGATCGGTATCGGGCTTCTTATCGGACCGGTCCTCGGCCTCATCACGCCGGAAGAGTTCGGCATCGCCGGCCCGCTCTTCACCACGGTTACCCTTGCGGTGATCCTGTTTGAAGGGGGGCTCCACCTGAAGATGACGACAATCCGCTCGGCCTTCAGGGGGACTATTGAGCTGACCCTCATCTCATTTGTCGCGACCATGCTCATCTCGACAGGAATCCTCGTGTACCTGCACCTCCTTGACCTGCTACCCGCGCTGATGCTCGGTGCTGCCATCGGAGGCACCTCGTCTGCGGTGGTGATCCCGATGATCGAGTACCTCCATCTCGGAAAGGATGGGAGCGCGATCCTCGCCCTGGAATCAGCCATCACCGATGTGCTCTGTATCGTGGTAATGCTCTCCCTGCTCGATGTCTATCTGATCGGGGAGCTGAATGTCCCCTTCGTCGTCATTAAGCTCGCCTCTTCGTTCTTTTTCGCAGCTGTCCTAGGCGTTATCGGGGGGATCGCGTGGTCGGTCCTTTACCATCGTCTCAAGACAATAAAGAGCATTTTCCTGACCCCTGCATTCCTTTTTGTTATCTACGGGATTGTCACGCTGCTCGGATTTTCCGGGGCGATTGCCGCCCTCGCCTTCGGCATTACCCTGGGAAACCTGCATTCGTTCAGAATCGTCCAATGGATCCCTGCCGCACATGTCGAGCAGGTCGAGCTCACCCCTCACGAAGTTACGTTCCTTTCACAGCTGGTCCAGCTGTTGAAGACATTTTTCTTCATCTATCTCGGCCTCTCGATCATCCTCACCGA
>JAJRBP010000021.1 GCA_028679405.1 Methanoregulaceae archaeon
ATACAGAACGTTTGGGACAGGAATTAACCGGAAATTGTCCTGCCTGTGGCGAAAAACCACTGGTTATATTTTTCAGGCCGCATCCGCGGTGATGACATGATCAGAGAACGTGGAGAGTTGTGCCATTACCATAGGCGGGAGACCCTTCTCGACCGCGAACAATACCCCCCTGATCTCGAGGATCCTGAGTTTGTTCGTGATAAAATGGATGAACTTGAGAATTGATACGGACGGTGAGTACAGGAGCATGGTAGAGATATCATCGAGGACCAGGCACCGCCTGCCTTCGGGAAGGCTCCGGAACCATTCGTTGGCGGCGATTCCGATATCGGTCAGGTTGCCCGGGTTCGAGATGAAGGTGCACAGACCATCGGTCTCCGGGACTTTCCCCCCCGAATATTTCGTGACCGCATCGATGATGTGTAATCTGGAGAGATCCACTCCGCCGGTCTCGTATATCTTTTTCAGGACTATGTATGGAAGGGTTACCGATACCACGACCACGGAGTATCCGGACGTGGTCAATTCCCTGATTGTGTCAGTGGTATGATTCTTAAGGGTTGCACTGGTCGCGAGTACGAGATCGATCTCATCCCCCTGGGGTATCAGGACCATTTTCTTACTTCCTCACTCGATGAGGTACTTCCGGTAGCCCTCGGGAACATTCCTGTAGTCCTCGAGTATGACCCTGTTCAGTTCGTTGATATTTTTCACGACCTGGTCGATATTCCGGACCTGGGTCCTGAGCTGGAGCTGGATCTCCTCGCCCGACATCCGGTCGTCGCAGACCTGTTCGGCGATATCAGACAACCTGCTCCCGATCAGCTCGATCGGGTTTTTCAGGCGGGATGCAGCCTCGGTAATGTACCCGATGAATGCCTTTTCCATCTCCCTCTGCCTGGTCATGTCCCGTGCGATGTACGCGATGCCGGTGATCGAACCATCGCTGGCAAGGATAGGGGAGAAAGATACGGAGACCTCAACGACCGAACCATCCTTCCTGATCCTGCGGGTCTCGTGGTGTTCGACACGTTCTCCCCGCTTGATCATTCCGATGATCGCATCCCTTTTCGTCTTTTCCTCGACCGGCAGGAGGTTGTCTATGGTCCGCCCGATCATCTCCGGAGCAGAATACCCGTAAAGTTTTTCCGCACCGGAATTCCAGGCGGTAATCCGCTCGTTCAAGTCTTCACCGATGATTGCGTCCTCTGAAGACTGGACGATAGCGGCAAGCATCGCCTGGATCGCTTCGGCATTCTTCCGCTCGCTGATATCATGAAATATCGCAAGCATTATTCTCCGCCCTGAAAGGGTGACGCATTTCGAGCTGATGATCACCGGAATTCTCCGCCCGTCCCTGTTGAGAACGATCGCCTCGTTCACCCCTTCGCACACCTCTGCATCCCTGCCAAACATCGCCGAGTACCTGGATTCCTCTTCCCTGGGATGGAGGTCCGTCTGGTGCATGGTCCGGATCTCTTCAAGGCTCCGGCCCGTCATCTCCTGGGCCTTCCTGTTTGCATCGAGCAGTCTCCCGCTGTCGGCATCGGCGATGAAGACCGCATCGTTTGCCGATTCGAAGAGAGACTGGTACCTGCGCTTGGACTCGATCAGTTCCTCTTCTGCTTTCCTCCTTTCGGTTACATCTTCGCCGATACTGCTGATCCCGATGACAAGGCCGTTCGTGTCGCGAAGGACGGTATTATTCCAGGCGATGTACCGTACTTCGCCGGTCCGCGTCACGATCTCACCCTCATGGTAGAGGTCGACCTGGGCCTGGATCAGAACTGCATGGAGGGTCGATCGGACCTCTTTGCGGTCCTTCTCCGGGACAAATACCTCGAACCAGTCCTTCCCGATCACCTCTTCAGCACTCCATCCGGTGAGCTCGAGGAGGTAGCGGTTGCAGAAGGTGACCCTGTTATCGAGATCGATCTGGACGGCGATCAACCGTATGTTCTCGAGCGTTTCACGGAGCCTCCGGTCGCTCTCGTGCAGGGCATTGACCGCAAAACGTTCGTTCACTGCTTTCCTTATGAGGTTCCCGAGCTCGGCGAACTGGCTGCGGGGGTCCCCTCCCTTCTGGAGGTAAAAATCGGCCCCGTTGTTCAGGGCCTCCATCGCCACATGTTCCCTCCCCTTCCCGGTAAAGATAATGAATGGAGTCTCATCCCCACGTGACCGTAAGATACGGAGGAAATCTATCCCGTTCATCCCGGGCATGTCATAATCGGATACGATCGCCTCGAACCGCTCAGATTCCATCCTGTGAAGGGCTTCGCCGACCGACTGCGAGCTCGTGATCCGAAAGTCCCCCGTCCTTTCGAGGAACTCCCGGGTCATCTCGAGTATTTCAGGTTCCTCGTCCACGAGGAGCACGGATATCATGGCATCCTTCCCGGCAAACGCCCGGATTAATCCGGATCGTTCACATCTGATCAGTTCTATTGAGCCTCTACTATATGAGATCTGGTTCACTATTCCCGGTTCGACCCCGGGACTAATTTATTAAAAAAACTGCCCTCTTCTCATCTAAAATGGCAAAACAGGGGTAATCATATATATAGAGTAAGCAAATACTCCTTGAATTATCATGCGATCCCAGCCGGGGGATGAGGGGCTCTCCGAAGTGATCGGGTTCATCCTCATCGTGGCCGTCATCACTATCGTGGCATCCCTCTACCTGACCTACGTGGTTCCTTCGCAGGGGCGGGAGATGGAGATCGCACAGATGGACTCTGTCAGGGACCAGTTCACCGATTTCAAGATCAGTGCGGATTCCCTTATCATCAATAACGAGACCGGGATCACGCTCAGCAAGTCGATCAACCTCGGCACAAGGAGCGGGGCCACCCAGGGCTCATTCCTGAACCTCCCTCTCATGCAGCCGGTCCCGTCCGGCGGAACCCTCGTGATCAACGGGAGGGACGACCGGATCTCGCTCTTCGTGGAAGGCTATCGGAACGATGCATTGCCGAATCAGGGGTCGAGGTCTCCTTCCGGTACCGTGGCACCGATCAACTCAAGCAGTCCGCCCACCGCGATTCAGGCTGCGGTCACCGGTATCCCTCCCAGGCACATCTACCTCGTCCTGAGCGTGAATCATACGTCCGGGTCGGACATATCCCCCACTCTCCCTTCCAGGCCTTCTTCCGTCGTACAGGTTTCGGACAGTGCAAATCCCTCGTGGAAGTTCGAGATCGGCGCAGTTCCGGTCACGGATATCACGAATTCTTCCGCATCCGGCTACTCGTACGTATACACGACCGATCTCAGGGTGGTCGCCCTTTCGACGGCAGTCATCGGGAATCAGGCCCGTACCCTGACGCAGGAATTCACCGCCCGGCGGGGGATCGGCGATGGCGTCGAGTACTCCCTCGACCTCATGGACTTTGTCGATGATCTCTCCACAGTCCGGGAGTCTCTCAGGTATCCGCTCACCCTGAACGTCCTGACAGTAAATGTCCCCGGGGGTCCTACAATCACAGCCAGGTACCAGGTGGAATATCCGTACGCTGCAAGCAACGGCCCCGTCCTCCCGCAGATGGGATCCATCGAGTACAGGTCCGCGAACCGATACTGGATCCAGCAGGATTATTTCTACCAGGAAGGTGGAGTGTTCCTGCGCCAGGATGATGGAATGGCCCCGAGGATTCTTCCGCTAATATCCGCGACGCGACAGGGGGATCTCCTTCTCGCACGCATGAACCACGTTGCCATAGAAGGAGCGGGATCGACCGCGTCGGGCGGGCCGGTCCAGGTCCAGACAAGGCTGGTCTCGAACGAGCAGGTCTCCGGGGGGTATCCGAATGCGCACAAGGTCACGATTGCAGTAACCGGCTCGGGGGAAAATTCCCTCGTGACGGCCGCAATGTGGGGGGAGACCTTCCGGCGCATCTGCGCCCAGGCCAACAGCACGGCAGGTGTGCCCTACCAGCCGGGTGCACCGCTTTCCGGGGATAACTGGATGTCGGTCGGGGTAGAGGGGAACATTGCATCCCTCGTGCTTGCAGGTCCCTACTCCGACCCTGCGATATATGACGTCGAACTCGATCTCTCAATCGTCAGGCTTGCGATAGATGCGCAGGCACCTTCCGGAGGGACCAACGGGGGGAGCATTTCCCTGCCGGCGGTCAACCTGCAGGGTGTGAGCAGATGAGGTCTTCCGGGGATGCGATCTCCGAAGTGATCGGGGCGATCCTTCTTGTCGCCCTGGTTGTGGGAGCAGTGGGGATATTTGCAGTGACGATATTGTCAGGACCGCTCCCCGAACAGGTGCCGGCGCTCACCATCGTCGCAGGGAGGGACCCGGCCGATCCCAGGGTCGCATATCTCTACCACGACGGGGGAGATGAGCTTCGGGCCGGACAATTTTTTGTCAGGGTGAATAACCCGGGGGTCCCGATCACGGTCAACAACGAGGGGCCGATCAGGAGTGCGATCATAAAGGATAACGGTGCCACCGTCGACAGATGGAGTGTCGGCCGGTTGGTCGAGGTAACGAATAATGCCCCGGTTACGGAACTCCAGGTGATATATCATGGGAACAGCGGGGACCTCCTCCTTTTCCAGACAGATTTCGCCGGGACCGTGCCGACCCCGACCTCAACGGTGACGGCGACAGTAACGGTATCGCCAACGGTTACGGGATCGCCGACAACTACTGTGTCCCCCACAACGACGGTGACAACAACTGCGACCGCGACAACCACTGCAACAACAACGGTGACAACCACGGCGACAACGACGACTCCGGTCCCGTGCAGCTGCTTCAACATGGTTGATTTTACCTACGCGAATATCGGCAGTCACAACGTTAAGTTTGACGATACGAGCAATCCAGCACCTGATTCCTGCAATTGGGATTTTGGAGACGGGGGGACCTCAAATAAATGCAAGGAGACTAAACAGTATGCCGCTGCGGGGCTGTTTACGGTTGGCCTCACGGTAAGGAACGGTTGCGGTTCGTGCACGATAACGAAGCCTGTTTCAATCACGTAAAACAAAAAATGTCTCGTTTCATCCTTTTTTCAGGTGACCTTCAAGAATTCCGGGGGTCTGGAATTAAAGAGTTGCGGTACACTGATTGTCAGAGGTGTGGATATCGTTCCACAATTAAGGCGAATGATCTCCGGGTGAATTCCCCGCACTCCCGCGATGCGGTGGGTTATATGGATGTAAGGCAGGAATCCATAATCAGAGATCGCCGCTGCGACATATGCAGGCAGGTAAGTCCCCAGGTTTTCCTTCCCATTCCTTCATGCCCCTGCTGATCATGCACACTTTGTCGCCGACGTCCCTGCAGTCGGTAATCCGGTGGGTGACAACCAGGCAGGGAATAGCATGTTCGGTCACGAAGGTCCGGGCCAGCTCTTTCACCAGGCGGGTGGTGTCGGCATCAAGTGCAGTAAACGGTTCGTCGAGCATGAGAAGTGAGGGTTCGGTGGCCATCGCCCTGGCGAGGGCGACCCTCTGCTTCTGTCCTCCGGAAAGCTTCCCGGCTTTTACTTCTGCAAGATCCCGGATATTCATATCATTCAGCCAGTGACCGACCCGTTCCCTGATAAATTCCCTGGACCTGTGTCCGGCACGAAGACCGAATGCGATATTGTCACTGACAGAGAGGTGGGGGAAGACTGCAGTATTCTGAGATACATAGCCGATCCGGCGATTTTCAACAGGTATCTCCACACATGTCCCGGCATCAAAGATTATGGAACCGTCTAGCCGGATCGATCCTCCATCCGGGGGTATGAGACCGGAAATACAGTTCAGGGCGCTTGTCTTCCCTGCGCCATTTTCCCCCATGAGGACGACGATCTCTCCCGGCCGGGCATGAATGGTAAGATCCAGGGAAAAATCCCTCAGTTTTTTATGGATCGTTGCTTCAAGCATGGAACGCCTCCCTGCGGGCGAGAAGCCTGACTGCGATCATGATCGCAAACGAGATAATAACAAGCAGGATGGAGATCGTAAGCCCGACGGCAAAATTTCCCTCCATGCCGACGTACACTGCAAGCGGCATGGTCTGGGTAACCCCAGGGAGGTTTCCGGCAAACATGATCGTGGCCCCGAACTCTCCAAGTGCCCGCCCGAATGTCATCACTGCGCCGGAAACAAGTCCGTTCGCGGTCAATGGCAGGGTAATCAGGGCAAAGATCCGCAGGGGGGATGCTCCGAGGGTCCGTGCCGTCTGCTCGTAGGCCGGGTCGAGTTGCTCGAAAAGCGATTTCGCCTGCCTGAGATAGAATGGGGAAGCGACAAAGATCTGTGCCATGATTACGGCGAGGGTCGTAAACGCAACACTTATCCCGGACAGGGAGAGGTACTGTCCCAGGATACCAACCCTCCCCCAGAGAATAAGGAGAGCGAGGCCGGCAACCGCGGGTGGAAGCACGAGCGGGAGGTCGATGAGGGTGTCGACCACTACTTTACCGGGATAATTATTCCGGCAGTGGACATAGGCAAAAGGTGTGCCGACAAGGATTACCACTCCAAGGGATACCGTCGAGGTGAACAGGCTCAGGAACAAAGCGCTGATGACATCTGGCGTTGAAAGGGAGGAAAAGAAGAGTTCAGGACTGGTCCGGAAAAACAGCGCGACTACGGGCAGGGCAAGATAGAGAGTCACAGAGGTGATCAGGACAGCGCCAGCTATACAGGTCACGGTCTTCCTGAACTTCCTGGAAAAGACCGGTGCAGAATTCATGTACTTTTGGTTCCGGGGCAGGTGTTGCAACACATAGTACTTTCCAGGCGATGGAAAAACTGGGTCGGGTTCATGAGATCGGTCTGAACCCGAAGTCCCTGAGGTCCTGCTGTCCGGCAGCGGATAACAGGAAACTCTTAAAATCAGATGCCGTGCCCTTGTTGGTGGACTCCTTCAGGACCCCGACGGTGTAGGTCTGGAGATAGTTGTCGACCTTCGGGATGGTGATTGCACCGTACGTTCCGTTGGAAGCGGCTGCAAAGGTTGACTCGTACACGAACCCGGCATCCACTTCACCGAGCGCAACCTTGGTGGCCACGCCGGGCTCCGATGTCTCGTACGTCACCACGTTCCTGAATACCGAGGTGTTCCAGTCCTGGTTATAGGTGGATTTTGTCAGGTTGGCAATAACCGCGAAAGAGGCGGTCCCTACAGGAACACTCCTGTCTCCCATCGCGATCTTCATACCGGGCTTTGCGAGATCTGCGAGCGACCGGATATTCCCGGGATTGCCTGCCGGCAGGATCATGACAATATAATTCGTTGTCAGGGGTTCGACCGTCTCGTTGGCGAAATATCCTCCGTTCTTCAGCTCGTTCGTGTACGTGTTGCTCGCCGATATGAACACATCTGCATAGGCACCGTTCTGGATCTGGGTCCGAAGCGCCTGTGTGCCGTCGAGGTTGAAAACGACATGCTTGCCCGGGTGGGTCTTCTCGAAGTCTGATGCCAGTTTCGAGGAGACTCCTTTGAGCGAGGCGGCCGTGAACGCCACGATCGTGCTTTCCGAGGGGGTATAGACCGGTACTGGTGTCGTGCTGCCTGACAGCGTTACAGGTTGCCGGGGAGTGTCTATCGATGCAGGGGCCTTTGTTGTTGATACCACCGGGGTTGCTGGTTGCGACGGTGTCGATGAAGTGCATCCGGCAAAGAACGCCATGAGGAGCAGAAGCCCGCATACGATACCGTTGAAGAGGATCTGGTTGTTTCTTAAAATTTTTTTCATAGATGTTGCCCTACTCCCATACTATACGAGGAATACTTAAAATAATTTACTTTATATTATTCTAAAATCAATTTATTTTATTTTACTTTATTCCTCCCTATGCCCGATCTTAATTCAGAATAATTAAATAAAAGCATTAATTATAGTAATAAGTTAAAGAAATATTGTTAAAGGGGCCGACCAAGTGATTACCCGACACCATGTAACTCTGGCATGCATGAGCATCGTTATCCTGCTTATTGCCATTGCGCCGCTCAACCTCATATTCGCAATTCCGGTTATGTGCGGGGCATGTATGGGGGCAGTACTTCCTGATATCCAGATGAAAACACC
The DNA here is from genome assembly GCA_028679405.1 of Methanoregulaceae archaeon. Taxonomy (GTDB): domain Archaea; phylum Halobacteriota; class Methanomicrobia; order Methanomicrobiales; family Methanospirillaceae; genus JAJRBP01. Next base: position 8,049 of record JAJRBP010000021.1, read on the forward strand.
TCCAAGAAGGAATCTCCGGATTCTTGCCTATTGTCTTGCCCGGTTTACAAGGAGATGCTGCGTACCGGTTATTGCGTGCGTTTACTCATCGGTATTCGGTCTCGCCATTGATGGTTCGGATAAGCGGGTGACTCACTCAATCCCGGGGATCATCGGGATCTTCCTTTGTACCGGCGCGATAGTAATCATCCCTGCTTTCCTCCTTCTCCCTCAGGCACTCTTTAGTGCGTCACTCACCGGATTCCTCGGAGGAATTACCATCGGTCTGGCCCTCCACCTCGCGGGTGATCTCTGTACCCGCAAAGGGATCACCCCTTTTTATCCGTTCGCCCCGACCAGGGTGTCGGGATCGATCCGGCCCTGCGACAAGAATGACTGCAGGATCACACACTACCACGCTCATCACGGGCTTGCACTGATTGGAATACCTGGTCTTGTCTGGAGTGGATCTTTTCCGGCCCCTGCCATCCCGTCTCTCGGGATCGTCGCGATGCTGGTCTGCACGGGCACCATGATCTTCCTTTCTGATGTGACGATCGATCGTCGCCCGGATGACGGACACGCTTCATGCGATGTTGATTCCTGTCCGCATCGCACATCAGGGTGGAAAGTGAGGAGATACAGAGGAGAGGGTGGTGAAACCTGTCCTCATACTTCATAATCCTCTTTTATTTATTGGGAAGTGGCAGAAATCAATGACCAGTTTCAGAATACTGTAGTTTTGAGAAATGGGTCCATCCGGATCTCCACATCCATCGCTCAAAAAAAAATGGGGTCCTCTCTTTCAGCTTTCCGGAGTACAGACGCCAGGGGTGCAGCCTGGGACCAGCTGTTCAGGAAGAGAAGAAAGGGTTGTAAGGATAGCGTGGTGGGAGGAAAGGAGTCCTTCGGTCCTCCGTCGCCGGCCCGGGCCGACCTTCATCAGGACAGGTGACAGGGAGGTCATCAGGGCGTCTACAGAAATACCCGCCTTGGAATTGATATCCGGGAGCAGGAATTCCAATCTCCAGCGGATTGCAGATGCAAGGGCTCCGATAAAGAATATCCCTTCTTCGGCCTGCCCGATCATTTCCGGCCCGATCATCCGGTAAAATTCCCGGCTCCTGTCTGAGAGAGTCTCATTGAAGGAGCGTCTTTTTGAAATCAGGGACAGGCAGGTCTCTTTTCGCAACGGGCTGTTGTTCAAAACAAGAAGTGTACCTGCATCCGTCATGGCTCGTGCGACAGAGGCGTGATCGACCGCGGGACCCACTCTCTTGTCTTCGGATCTGAAGGAAAAAAGATGGGAGAGATCTCCGGCAATATCAGAGAGCATCTCGTCAGGGGTTGTATCTCCGGACACAACGGCATGTTTCAGGTTCTCTGTAATGCGATACATCTCACGGCGCAGCCGGAGCCTGGCCGTCTGTTCTGCACGCTGGTTCATGATAAGGAATCCCGGACAGGCTGTTCCTCCGGCGTCGACGGTGCAGTTACGGATATATACCGGCTCGTTGTGGAAAGAACGGTAATTCAGTTCGTTCGGGACAGAGCGGAGAATTATTTTCAGATGTTCATTCCGAATCACCCTCGAGGGAGTAATGGGAAGGACAAATTGAATTTTCGCCCGCACGATCTCCTCCAGATGGTGAGGGCTCAGGACATCCCCCGGGAGTACAACGGGAACAGTCATTCCTGCGAGACCAGCGATTCGTGCCAGCCTGTCGATACGGTGCCGGAACGTCTCCGGAAGTCTCACGAACCCTGATATGGAACCCGTATCGGAATTGTCGAGAACAAGGTAGAAATCGCTCCCAGGCCCGGAACAGGGGTGACTGCACTCTTTCAGGAACGAATTATCCTCCCTTCGGGCAAGACTGACGATATAGGCGTTCATTCTCGCTTCGATTTTTCTCTCGAAAAAAGAATTGGTATACTGTTCGAGAATCTGATCGTGAGTGAGACCCCTTAAAAGGCGAATGATCTTATCAGACCGCAAATCAGCACCAGGGAAGGCAAGAGACACAATGCACCTGCTGTACCACTCTTTCACGACCGGGAGCGGACAAGGATGCGTCGCAAGGCAGAGGGCGAGTGAAATAACGGTCATCCGGTCCTCCTCCGGGAGCAGGGGTCGAAGAATTTCTTCAAGTCCGAGAGATCGCGCAGCACCGATAAAAGGAAGATATTCCCCGCATAAGAGTGTTCGGGAATTGTCCCTGGAGTCTTCTACTGCTTCTTCCCCCGAAGGTTTTTTACCGATATATCTCGACCGCTGTCGCACCTTACCACGAGTTTCATCGTAGTACGGTGTCACCTCATACAGATATTCATGTCCGCTGATGACTTTGACGCGCACGAACGGTTTGATGAGTACTCCTCCTGGAGATTATCCCAGATAAATAGGCAATCGATTTAACTTAAACATCCGGAATATTAAAAAATTTTGATAAACTCTGCTCTTGTGCGAATTTTTGATGCCTAACAGCATCACCCGCGCCCAGATAACAGGTATTTTCCCCCGAATCACCTCTATTTTATGAACGAAAAAAAACGATTGTCTTTCATATTTAATTAACTTAAAATGAAAAATTATGAGGTAAACCTAAATTATTAACATATGCTGGCACTTTTACAAAATTTTATTAACTTCGCTGGTGAAACACCTTTATAACCAAATTTGGGATTACAATGGCTTTCGCAACGCATGTGAACACGGAACGATGTACCGGTTGCGGCAACTGTGTCGTCGCGTGCCCGGTTGATGCACTTGAGCTTTACACGCTCGACCCGGTCACGAAAGAGAAGATCTACGTCGTCCAGGACGGGGTATCGATCAATATCGATATCAATGCAGAACTCTGCGCAGGTTGCGGAGTTTGCGTTGAAGCCTGCCCGTACGATGTCATCACCCTCGCTGGGTCAACCAACACGGATCAGCTGGTCAGGAGCCAGATTCGCGGATGAAATATTTTAAAGAGGATCTGTAGAAAAAGAGATGCAGTTTTTGAAATCAAATCGATTTACAGGAGAAAAGCATGGATAAGAAAATTACCTTGAACCTGATTACCTGCCGCTCGATCCAGCAGGGTGTAGGCATGGAGGCCGGGAAAACATCCGATAAGTACTTCAATGCCTGTTCGATCATCGAGATGCATCCCGAGGATTTCAAAAAACTTGGGATCTGGAAGAACACCAATGTCAGAGTGACGAGCTCGGTCGGGAGCGTCGTCGTGAAGGCAGTCGAACCTATGCAGAGTGTGGTACCCGGACTTGCCCATATCCCGATGGGTCCGTGGGCAAACCGTCTCGTCCCGGCCTATACCTATTCCACTGGAGAGCCTTGTTTCAAGGGATTTCCGGTGACCGTCGAATACGCGGGGAACGAATCGATCCTCGGTGCGGTTGATGTCGTAAAGGAAGCCTGCGGGTTGTTAAGGAAGTGATTGCGCCATGACAAAAATTGTAAGTGATGTTACATGTCCGTTCTGCGGGACACTCTGTGACGATCTCGAGATCACGGTCACGGACGACGACAAGAAGATCGTCTCAGTACGAAATGCCTGTGCGATCGGTGCGGAAAAATTTAACCATACCAAACTCCCCGGACGGGTTACCCGTCCACGGATGCGCCAGCCTGACGGCACGTTCAAGGAGATCACCTACGATGAGGCGATCGACTGGACGGCAAAAATGCTGGTGAAATCGA
>JAJRBP010000318.1 GCA_028679405.1 Methanoregulaceae archaeon
CGATGCCTTCGAAGCACTGATATACGCGATTGACGATCCACAGACCTACTTCTCCGGAAATACGGGTGAAGCATGAAAGAGCATTCCATAAGGATCCCCGCCCTGGTGATACCAGGAGAGGTAACCGCCGCCAGCTGCACTTCGACGGCATGATACTCGGGTTAGAGAAGGAGGAACGGCATGGAACTCTCTGAAAAGGTGAGAAAATTCCTGGGCTGGTGCCCGCAGTCCTGTATGCAGATGCGACAGTTACCTGTGCCGCAGGATGAGGTCGCAGACGGTGTACCGGCAGCAGGTGGTTCGTTCAGAGGCAGCGCTGTTCACTGGCTCGGCTCGTTCAGGAACCAGATGATGCTGCTGACCATTGGGACTTTTTGTGCAGGCTTTTACCTGTTTGCCGGCCTTGGTGGCGTGTCCCACCCGGACCTGTTCCTCATCGGGATTCTGGCAGGACTGCCATTCTCAGTGATTGCAGGATTTTTGTACTGGCGGAAATTCAACGAGGTCGTCTGTGACGGTCCGGTGGTACTCCTGGGCGCCTTTGATAAGGCATCGGGAACCTTTGCGGTTGCAACCACCGTGGTTATCGTTTATGGACAGATCTATTTTCTTCTTGGGCCGGATCCCATTATCGATACGACCCTGACAAACGCATTCTTCGGGGGATTTATTGCTGTATTGTTCTGGGGCCTGCTTATCAGCATAGGGAAATGGGAGTCGGACACCAGCCGCAGGTTGTATTATGACGGCATGATACTCGGGTTAGAAAAAGGGGATACGCATGGAACTCGCTGACAGGTTCCGACAGTATCTCGGTTGGTGCCCGCGTGCCTGTACGCCGGTGGGGCCGGTGCCCGTAGCGCAGGAGGGTCTTGCAGATGCTGCCCCTGTACAAGGTTCCGGGATGCCCGCCCCCGTCGGTAAGTTGAAGAGATACAGGGACCAGGTGCTCCTCTGGGCGGTTACTTACACCCTCGCTTTCAGTCTTTTCGTGCCAGGATTCCTGGGCAGTGATCTCACCCGACTGATGCAGGTCGTTGGAATCTCTGCAGGACTGGTATTCTCGGCCTTCTCAGGGAGGTGGCTCTGGCACAGGTTCGGGAAGCTTGCGAGAGGAGAAACCGTGAAACCGGGGATGGAAGTGAAGGTAATTGTGGCCTTTATCATCGGGATAATCCTGATAAGTGTCCTTCTCCTTGTCATGGGGGTGCTCTCGGTGATCCCCTACGGGACAGCGATGGCGCTCCCCGCTTTTGCCATGGGATTCGGTATCTTCATCCCCTGGTATACTCTCGTGCTGGTACTGCTCTGGGAACAGAGATCGGGCTACGTCCTGATATTCGATAAAAAGATCCTTCAGGTCATCGCAACGAGGCGTTCCGCGGATGCACCTCGCTGAAGTCTTTCGCAGGTATCTCGGCTGGTGCCCGGACCGGGGAATGATCCGGGCACGGGAACAGTCCCTGCCATGCGGCGAGATGAATTCCCCTGCGATGCAGGCGGGAGATGTATACATGGAAGACGGGGTGATCGTCGACTACGGGACAACCGGCATTTCGTTCCGGTTCTTCACCGGCCTCCTCATCGGAGCTATCGGGGTAATTTTCCTCTTTATCTGGATCATTCCGGTGGCGATGTTGTTCCGTTCCATTACCGGCATTCTTTTTCCAAGCCTGATTCTCTCTTATGCGATCGTCCAATTCTTCCAGGACAGGAAGAAGTCCGTCCTCTGGATCACCCGCGATGCGCTCGCCATCCGCAGGTTTCTCCGCCGCCCTGTCATCATCCCGAGAGATACGATCGCGACGGTGGAAGTCAGGGACAATGTCCCGCCCCTGCCGGTCCGGGTACAGAAGATCCTGTTCCTGCTCGTAGTGCCCGTCTTTGCAGCCGGGGCCTTGTACGGGAGATACCTGGAGCTCGTTTCGGGGGAGATCGGGTATTCGTCGTTCCTTTTGTATCTCGGATTTTACCTCTGTATCGTCCTTTTCTTCCTCGTGATTTTCCACCATTCGGGGATACGATCCTCCTTTTCAAGGATCCTCGTTGTTACCACGACTGCGAAGAAACTGGCGGGCATATACGGGGGAGACCCAGAAAAGATTGCAGGAATGCTGGGAAGATCTGCATGATATTGTACACGGTTCCCCGCTCCCAGGTATTCGCCCGGGAAGATCGAGGGGTTCTCCCCGTTCCCGAAATACGGGAGTTGAGGGTTGCCTTCCCCAGGCGGTTCACAATCCCCTGTCATCCGGGTCGACCACCCTTCCCATAAACAGGATAGCGCCGGTCTCATCGTCAAGAATAAAGAAAATGAACGGGTGATCGGCGCGGAATGCCGGCGGCACATCCTTTTCGATACCAGTGAACCTGACTATTTCGATAGTCGATGCAGCGGCCTCGGTCCCCTCTTCGTTCACGTCGATGAAGGTTTTGTGGATGATATCGGAGAGGTAGAGCTTCCGCGTCCCGTCCATCCCGGATAGGTCGGAATCGGGCGAGAATGCGGTGGGCATCCCCATCGCGGAGAGAGTTTCG
>JAJRBP010000062.1 GCA_028679405.1 Methanoregulaceae archaeon
AGGGGCCGGGGACTGCAGGTGACACGGATCGGGATTGGGCTTGGCCAGGATCTGGCAAAGGTTCTCTCCAGCATAGAAAAGCCTCCGGAGGGGACTGATCTCGTGGTGTACACGGGACAGGAGTTTGTTGTCGGAGGAGATACGCAGGTCGTCAGAGATACCGATCCGCCCGGTGCACTTGTTCGCGACCTCGTGGAGGGAAGGATCGACGCAGCAGTCCGGGGGACACTTCCTGCGAACGAGACCCTTTCGGCACTCAGACGTGCCACTGGTGTCCCTCAGCTGGAACGTATCGCTCTCCTCGAGACCGCAGGTGGCATCCGGTTTCTTCTCGCACCGGTGGGTGTGGACGAAGGTTTCACGGTCTCCGGGAAATGTTCGCTGGCCCGGAAGGGCAGGGAGATCGCAAGGAGGTTCGGTCTCCCGGAGCAGGTGGGGTTCCTCTCCGGCGGAAGGTACGGGGATGTGGGGAGGAGCAGGGATGTCGACCGATCCCTGGCAGATGCAGAACTTGCAGCCCGGCTCTCCGGGGGAAAGCACTATGAGATTTTGATAGAGGATGCCATCCGAGAGTGCGGGACGATCATCGCCCCTGATGGAATAACCGGGAACCTGATCTTCCGGACTCTGGTCTTCCTCGGCGGCGGAGCAGGGCATGGGGCACCGGTAGTAAATATCGGTCATGTCTTTGTAGATACCTCGCGCGCATCGCCTGATTACGCAAAAGCCATAACACTCGCACATGTGCTGTTAAACGAATAATAAACAATAATTTAAAGCCGAATATAAAAAAGAGATGAAATATAGGGGATAATATTATTTTTTTCATGCCGGAACGGGTTGGGATCTGATCCGTCCTTCCAGTCCCCCATTAAGCCAAAATACCAAGAATTGAGCCAAGTTCTCGAAATGTTTATATACTTGCTCGTGCATTTTTGTATTTGAGGTAATTACAATGGCAGATTTACCTATTGCTGCAGTTGTAAGGATTGCAAAGAAGAACGGTGCAGAGAGAGTTGGAAGCGATGCAGCTGCTGCCTTGGTGGCAAAGGCAGAAGATTACATCGCTAACCTCACAAAAGAGGCCAACAGGCTCGCAATGCACGCAGGACGCAAGACGATCAAGGAAGAGGACGTGGAGCTGGCTGCAAAGTCAGCCTGAACACACTCTTTTCGGAACAGCTCACCTATCGAGTCGTCTATCCTTAAAAAAGTCTTTTCCCGGACCGCAGGGTCTCAAACCCGGTCCCTGAAGGCTGCAAAAGGTCCGATGCAGAATTGCACACTGGAAATCTCAAAGATCCTATTCCTCGCGAATTAATCTAAAAAGAAATAAGTGCGGAATCAGAACGTCCCTTTCGTGCTCGGGACTCCGGTGTTTCCCGACGCGGCCGCTGCATCGCCAAGCGCAATTCCGAATGCCTTGAAGACCGCCTCGCACTGGTGGTGGTCGTTTCTCCCCGAGAATGAGATATGGGCGGTTATTCCGGCCCTTGCGGTGAGACTGTGGAAGAAATGTTCGAAGATGTCGACGTCCATGTTCCCGAGGCGGCGGCCGTGGAAGGTCCCGGCAAAAACGAGGTACCCCCTCCCCCCGAGATCCAGAGCCACTGTCGCAAGCGCCTCGTCCATCGGCACGATCGCGTGACCGAAGCGGCGGATCCCGACGCCTTCCCCGACTGCCTGCCTTACCGCAGTCCCTAGCACAATTCCAACGTCCTCAACGGTGTGATGCGTATCCACTTCGAGATCACCAGTTGCCCGGACTTCGAGGTCAAAACGGCCATGCCGGGTCATTGCCTGCAGCATATGATCGAAGAATGGTATCCCCGTCGCTACCTGAGACGTACCCTTGCCATCGAGTTTCAGATCGATGTGAATATTCGTCTCCTTCGTTTCCCTGCTCACCTTTGACTCCCTCACCTGCACACCTCCAGCGCCTCAGGCAGACTTATTTTCCCGCTATATAAAGCAGACCCGAGCACTGCTCCCGCCGCACCCGCATCACACAGCGAAAGGATATCTGAGATACCTGATATCCCCCCGGCCACAGTAACCGGGATCCGGACTTCATTGATCAGGCGCCGGACCGGACCAGGGTCGATACCCCGCTGGAGACCTTCCACATCGACGTTGGTGAACAGGAGCGACCCTGCCCCCCTTCGCTCGAATTCTCCTGCCCACACAAGATAATCGCCGGCAGTCTCCTGCCAGCCTTCGATCGCGATCCGGCCTCCCCGGGCGTCCACACCTGCCATAACCCTCCTGCTTCCTGCTTCATCGGCAAGAACTGTGATGCTCTCGGGGGACCGGACTGCCAGGGTACCGAGTATCACCCTCTCAATACCTACCTCAAGCCATCCCTTCGCATCCTCAACAGACCGTATTCCCCCCCCGAGCTGAAGGGTTATCCCGGTCTCCCTGACAAGGTGACGGATCGCATCTGCGTTCCTGAACGACTCTCCGAATGCCCCGTCGAGATTGACCACATGGAGAGCATCCGCACCCTCCGAGATCCACCTTGAGGCACATTCCGCGGGGGAGCCGTACACGGTTGCCGTCCTGCGATCACCCTGCACCAGCTGGACACATTTTCCCCCGAGAATATCGACCGCTGGAAAGATCTTCATGTAACTACCGGATAATCCGCTCGATCGACATCACAAGGATGTCACGTGCACCAGCCCGCTTTAAGGAATTGATCAGGCGGTACACACACTCTTCATCCACTACCGCGTGCACAGCCACCAGGTGCTCCTTCGAAGCGACTTCCATGACCGTCGGACCAGAGAGCCCCGGAATCAGGCGGGTGACCGCCTCGAGAGCATCACGCTCGACATTCATCATCAGGTAACACTGGCCCTTTGCTCTGATCACACTCTCGAGGGCCAGGGAGATCTCTTCGATCTTCTCATGGTTTCTCTGCCTGGATTCCCGGTTCGCGATCAGGACAGTACCTGTCTCGAGGATGGTGCATAAAACGCGGAGCCTGTTCGATCGAAGCGTGTTTCCTGATGCGGAAAGGTCAACAATGGCATCCGCGATTCCAAGGTAAGGCGTTGCCTCACATGCCCCTCCGACCCTCACGATCGTCACGTCGATCCCGAGGCCTTCGAAGTACGAACGGGTGATTACAGGAAATTCAGTCGCGATCTTCGCTCCCCGGAGATCCTCTGGAGACATAATCTCCGATTCCTCCATTACTGCAAGTACAAGGGATGCCTTTCCGATACCAAGATCGAGCATCTCATCTACCGCAGCTCCACGTTCAACCACCATATCGTGGCCCGTTAACCCAAGGTCGGCGGCACCGGTGGCCACGTACTCCGGGATATCGATCGGCCGCGCGAAGAGCACCTCGATATGTGGATCAGGAGTCCGGGAAATGAGACGCCGTTCTTCTGTATCGAGGAGATGAAGGCCGCTCTTTTCCATAAGGTCGGAGACGGGTACCGCGATCCTCCCCTTGTTCGGTACCGCGATCCGTATCACGTTCCCCCCGTCCGGGCTGTTCTTGAGAGAGGGCCTTTTCATTTCAGAATGTTTTGATCTCACCGGCGATGACCTTCTCGGTGACACAGGTGACCTGAGACAGACCCTGGTCAACGATCGATTCGATCTCGCGGAAACCGCTCTTTATGTCGAATCCGGTCTTCGGGATGATCTGGACGCTCGCCACGAGCGGATGATCGATAGGTTTCCCGATCTGTGAAAGAAGCCTTATGTAGCATTCTTCGATGCCATCTACATTCGCTACGCAGTCCCGGGCCAGCTGGGTAGAGAGAATATTGTAGATCTTGCCGATATGGTTGATAGGGTTCTTACCGCTCGTCGCTTCCATACTCATCGGCCGGTTAGGCGTGATCAGTCCGTTGCACCTGTTTCCGCGACCGACGGATCCATCATCGCCCATCTCGGCAGAGGTGCCGGTAACAGTGAGGAATACACTCCCGCTATCGATATCATCGGCAGTATTGACATGAACGTTTACTTTGCGCCGGGTAAATTTTCTGGCTTCAGTCCCTATCCTTTCCTGGAGTTTTTCCTTGTATTCGATATATTCCCCGAGTCCGGCACAGTAACGATCAACCATGGCGCAGGCGATCGTCAGGGTAATCTCATCGCTCTCCCTTAGCGCCATAATCTTGATATCCTGGCCGATTGCCGGGTATTTCGGCCGGAAGGTGCCGTCGATAAAGTCACTCACTCCCTTGACGATCGTCTCGGCCTCGGAGAATGGTGCATGCCCGACACCAAAGGACGTGTCGTTCGCTCTCGGAACTTTTCCTTCGCACGGCCTGAATACGTCCTGGAGGTCAGTGGAACCTACACCCAGCCTCGCGTCTACGATGACGTCACGGTTCATGTCCAGGTTCGGGAGGGTCTGTTTCAGGTAGTTCCTTGCAGCCTCGAGTGCGATGGCGTCGGTCGGAATATGAATGCCATCGAAGTGTTTGGTCGCCCGGCCATCGAGAAGAATATAAACCGGCCTGATGACTTTTCCGCCCCCGTACTTCGGCAGGGATTCGCCGGCAACCACTTCTCCCTGGTCGGTATTGTGATGAAGGATCGCCCCGCATTCCTCAAAATAAGCCTTACAAAGTGCCCTGCTGATGGACTCTGCAATCCCGTCCGCGAGACTGTCGGGATGCCCGATACATTTCCGCTCGACCAGCTCGATCTGCTGCTGTTCGAGAGGTGTCTGACGGAGTTCTTCGACCCTGATATTGCGATACATTGAATGCCTCGATATAATGTTGGATCATAATAAAAACGACTGGAATTCATTTAACCATTTCCTTCCCATTATACCCCGGGAAGAAAAATTGTCCGAAAAAAGGTCAGGCTTCGATAAACTCTTTCATTTTTGCAATGAGGTACTTCTCAACCTCCTGCATTACCGGGAGCTTTCCACGGAATGCAAGGAGAATTCGTTCATCGCCTTCCATATTTGCAAAGTGCAACCGCTCTTTTCGTTCCACGACCTCAACGTCAAAACGCGTCGAGATATCGCTGATCAACTTTTGTGGAACCCCGGGCGGGATCACGAGGTCGAACAACTCATCACCTGAGGTTCCTTCCTGATCCCTGCCTTTCTCTTCAGACCCGGGCTGCCCTGACTGGTTCTCTGGCATACGATCCATGATCTTTATTTCCCGGCCTTTATACGTCTGTTCATGATGCACGGCCCACCCCTGACACCCCCGATGGGATTTTTGGGTTTACCCAGTGAGTTCATGCATCTTCCCATCAGGGCCGCCCCCCTCGCAAGCCCGTCGTCAACGAATACAAGATGATCGTTCGGTTCCTCGAAGAGATTCATTGCCGTTACTCCCTCCAGGATGTATTCCGGCTTTCTACCCGAGATTGCAGCACGCCCGGTGAACCCGATTGAGGAATTAGGGAACATCATCTTCTCCTCGATAGTCGACTCGATCAGCCGGAGCGCCATCCGTGCGCATACCCTGTCGATCACCTCGTTCAGGAACGGGAGACCATACTTTTGATGGATCTCTGCCCCGATCTCGACAAGTCTCGGGAGCGCATCGCCATCCTTCCCTGCATCGCACCCGATAAGCGCCACCCCGGACTCCTTGGCAACATCCGCATACACGGGAACCCTCCCGAACCTCCTCCTTTCCGGCGGTACAACCCTGATGTCGATGAATTCGTGAGCTCGTGCGACATATACCTCGATATCCTCCGGGTTATTCCTGCGATAGAGACCACCGAGAACGCTGTGGTCCCCGAACACATCGAGCGCGGTCCCGGTTCTCTTGTCAACCAGACCTGTCCCCCTGATGATCGCATCGGGGATTGCACCGGCAAGACCGCAGAAGTTACCTACCGTTTTTGCAAACGGGTTTGGGTCATCCCTGGCGACATCGCTCGTTATTCTGCCGTCAAGTGTAGTACCGAAGTCGATAGAGACACAGGGATTCCTGAAGTCGACCGGGGTCCATTTCGCTCCTTCTTTAATCCCCGCCATAGCGAGCTCGCCTTCCATCTCATTCGCCACCATCTCCACCCCGGTACTCCCGAGCGGCGGCACTACCCCGGCAACAGCTCCGATAAAGACAAGCTTGTCCGCGAAGCTGAACGGCTGGAGCTTCTGTGGCTGGTTCGCTTTCGACATAGGCGGCGTCATCTTCCTCGGCGGCACCCCCGCATCGAGGCATCCGTTAGCGAGCGCGATGACAAAAACCCCGACCTGGTCAGGGGAGTCCATTGCGGCGACGACACCGGTGCTGCGAACCACGAAGTCGAGGTCATATTTGATATCGAGGTGGACCTCCTGGTGGCACTGGATCAGGGTATCACGGACAAGTTCTGTGACCGACTCCTTCGTCAGCTGCGTTCCGTCGAGGGTCTCCCCGAAGATCTCCTCCCCTGGTCTCGGTTTCCTGACGTCCCTGCTCATCTTTACCGTCTTGTTGATCACGTAGGACATACCGGTCTCGAGGTTCACTCCCGTAAGAATACATTTCGTTGTGGTATTCCCCATTTCGACAGAAGCGACTATGAAATATGGTTTTACCTTGAACTCCGGTACATTCATTCCCGCCCCGTGTGCGATGGATGGGGGCGGAGGACTCTCAACGATATGAGGTTTTGGCTTGAAAAGAGAGGCAAAAAAGCGCGCGCACATATACACGAAATAGCGGCTGGATCGGCTTATACCTTTCTATCTGCGATGATTTGGCGATCTGACGCAGAAAAATATGGTTCGTTCAACCTGATATCTTTCGTAGTTATACCCATCGACAGTCACTCATGTGACATTCCCCTGGATATTTCATTCCAGTGCCCGCGGATGGTATAGATGAGCGCACCGGTCCCAAGACTGATACTGACTACCAGAACAACAATCCCTGCCAGCGGTATCCAGACAAGGACCACCAGTATGACGAACCCGATAACCAGCGCCTGCCACTCAGAAACCGTATGTTTCAGGACAGATGAGACCCATGTCCCGAGATGCGCCGAAACGAAGAGCGGAGCAAGAATAACAGTGATTGCCAGGAGCATCAGCCCGACGAGCGCAATGGGGAGACCGACGATGGTAACCCCACAGAGGAGAAGACCAATGATTGCCAGAAGGATTGCACAGAAACCGACTACCGTTTTGACGACAGGTGATCTCCCCACCTCTTTAGTTACGAGGGAAAACCGGGACGGAAGAAACCGGACCATGACGAGGCCAAGGATGAGCCATCCTATCACAAACAAAACCGGCAGAATTGCAAAGATTCCAGAGAACAAACCCTTGTTTTTCTGGCTCCCGCCTTCCCGGATATCGATACTGCCTGCCTGACCGGTATTCTCGAACGATTGGGAACTGATCATCATCTTACCGTCGATGATTCCCTCGTTTGATACGCGGTTTGCGGAGATCGCCGCATCCCTCCCGATATGAGCCTGGCTGCCAAGCTTCACATCGCCACCGGCAAGTACGACATTGGTACCTACCGCACCGTCGATAGTCACCGTTCCCCCGGCGGCGACTACTTTGCCCCCGACAGGGCCCCTGACCAGAACGGTCCCGCCTGCAGCGATCACATCCCCGGTAACCGGCGCGTTGATCTCGACCGTCCCGCCTGCAGCGATAATGCTTGAAACAGGAGCATTTACCTGGACCATGCCACCCGATGCAAATACGTCGTCTTCGACAGGCATGGTAATCGAAACGCGATCTCCCGAGTAGAACGCGAGT
>JAJRBP010000308.1 GCA_028679405.1 Methanoregulaceae archaeon
ATGGTAATCGACGGTGTCGCTGAAGTGAAAATCGGGGAAATTTCCTTTACTGTCAGGGATGGGGAGATGATCATTCTGCCGGCAGAGAAACCTCACGCAGTCTATGCAAGAGAAGGACGCTTTAAGATGGTCCTCGTGATGATCCGGGAGTAGAGTCTGCGAAAGGAGATCCGGCTATCTGAGTGAATTGAGTATGATTGATATCAGGTTTTATCGAATATACGACATCGGGAAGGAGATCGATCTTGACTGGCTTGAAAGAGCGCTTTCACAGAATTATTTCACCGCTAGGACGAGTTTCCTTCGGGTGAAGCCGAAGTCGATCATGGTGGAGGCACCACCACTCCTCATTCGAATGCAGCCGTTTCAGGTTGAGCGGGAAGGCAGGAGCTATGAGCTCGGAGTGGTGGCAAAGGTATACGATATCGGGGTCATCAGTTTCTGCTTCGTGCATGAGGATCCCGATGCTGATCTCAAATCAATCAGCCAGAAACCGATTTTCGCAGGGCAGAAGGGTCTCTCTGAATACTTCGGTCAGTATCTCCGGACCCTGGGGGAAATTATCAAGCCTCATATTCGGGGTTACGCGACTGATCCCGACTTCTTCGAAGACTACACCCTATATATCACCGACAGGAGGGATGATTCGGTCGATCTTGTCCCAGTCCTGATGGGGGAAAGCATTAAAGTATCCCCTCAGATGCGGGAGGAGATAACCAGAAATTCCCTCAGTTACACCACGGATGATCTTGCAGTACTTTCATGGGATTCGGGGATCATCTGCGATCCCGAAAGCCCGGCGGATATTCTGGATCTTATCGAGTTTGCGAATGTCCAGGTTCTCGAGTTACGGTATTACGACCGCGAACTGACCAGGCAGATGCACAAGATGTATGAGGACATAGAACGAGCGGACCAACTATCCTGGATTCGGCGATTGCATACCTATCACAGCATCATGGGCTCTCTGATGGAGACAAATGCGGAGATATCAGAGATTACTGAAAAGGTCAAGAATCTTATCAAGGTCACCGAGGATGTCTATTACGCGAGAGTATATGAGACTGCCCTGAAGGTCTTTCGGAGCGGTCAGTGGAGTGAGAGCGTGAGCAGAAAGATCGAAGTGATAAGGGATAACTACTCAATGCTCTCGGATGAGGTACACATCCAGCATTCAAACTTCCTTGAATGGGTTATTATCATCCTTATCACTCTGGAGTTCGGGCTGGCCATCTGGCAAAGCTTCTCTTAACGTCCATCAAAAAATTTCATTATTTCCCGGTAATCATCATTTCCCGGTTAGTCCGGCCCTTACGGCGAGAAAAACCGGTCCCCGGACATCGATCTTTTTCTTATTGTCCGTGATATATCTCATCGCATACTCCTCTACACGGAGATTAATGTCGCTCGGGAGCTTTGCCATTTTTACCTGGACTGTAACGTCTCTCGCACATCTGGCGGCTTCCTCGATCCGGGCGGCTGCGAGGCGTGAGACCGCATCGAGATAAACAATCCCGGTCGATACTCCTTCAGTTCTGACCTGCCTCCACTTCTCGTTATCCGGTACTCCAAGGATCGATCCATTGTGGACGAAGATCTCGTTGAAACATGCAGGGCCGCAAAGTTTTGTGTTGGACTCCTGCTCCTCGACTGAAACTTTTATGGAGACGGGACCGATCTCTCCCTCCCAGGCAGGAAATGCACAAGGTCCTGCCGCATCCGCGTGTGCGATTGCGGTTTTCAGAATTGCAGCAGCCAGGGATCTGCCCGCGACTGTGTTTGGCTCCTCCCTGTACTTCACTGCCATGGCTATGTCGCGATCACCGAGCAGAAGCGGGAAGAACTGGGGATGGCTGAGTTGTCTCAGGTCGTTCGCATTATGTGCGATCATTGCGAGCCTCTCGACCCCAAGCCCCAGGTTCATGACCGGGATACCGATGCCATACTCACCAAGGGCGGACGGAGAGTACATCCCGAAGGTCGCGACTTCGACCCATTCATGGACCGGATGCCTCGCGTATACCTCGGTTTGCGAATCTGGCATGTAGTACTTGGAGCGCTTCTCATCCGGTTGGAACCTGAAGTCTGTGTACCCGAAAGCGGAAAGGAGCGCCTCCGAGACGGCTTTCCCATCCTCGATTGTCACGTCTTCCCCAGCGATAATACATGAAGCTGAATGGTAGCTCATGAGCCGGGTCGGCCCTTCTTCCTGTTCGCGTCGGAAGCAGCGATCTACAGAGAATAGCCTGATCGGGAGCGGACGCTTGTTCCAGATAGCACCCAGTGTGAGGAACCAACCACTGGTCATATGGCTCCGCAGGGTAGTTCGGGAGGATTGCGGCTCGAGCTTCCTGAAATCTGTGAAAACCCGGTCGAAGATCTCGACGGTCATACCATCGTCGATATGAAGGACCTGCGATGCCGCAAAAGTCAGTTCATCCCCATCGATTTTCGCTTTTTTATAGTCCTGGAGCAGGGCCCTGAGTTGTTCCTCTTCTCCCGGGGTGACAGGCCTTCCGGTAATTTCCGCAATACCACTCAGTTCAGTCGCGCCAATCCCCTGGTTCGGTCTCGGCAGGCCGCCCAGATAGAAGACACGATCAAGGACTGCAGAGGCCTCCGGCCCGAACTGCCGGTAGACCTCCTGTTCCTCGACCATGATCGGATTCTCAGCCTCATCGAAACCGAGGGAAAGGTACACTTCACGGAGATTCTGGATCGTTGAAAAGATCGGATGAGAGTGAGATCTTTTGTACTTCAGCCGCGGGTAAGTTGCGTTTCCCGGAGGTGGTGAAATTACCGATGGCCCTTCGTGCCATGCCTTCTCAAAGTCTTCTCGTGAACGTTTACGGGCTTCTTCGGCATCGAATCTCATGCTTCTCCACGCTCCAGGAGCACCACCCGTGAGAGCGGGCTCTCATCCCTGATCCGATAACCCGAAGCGGCTGCAACTCGTTCGGCAAAAGAACGTACATGCGAATGTTCAGGCATAGATCTCCTGTCCAATCGTTTTCGACTGTATCCAAGATACATGTATCCTTTCACTTCGACATACTTCGCGCCCGAATCACCCACGAGTCGCCCGAATCCCATGGGATTGGAATCATTCATCCCCGCGACAAGTGTGATCCTGATCGCCGATCGTTTCGACCCCAGTAATCCTAGACTTTCCTGTACCGACTCCCAGGTATCACCTGAAGGCCTGCAGAGCCGAATATATGTCTCTTTGTCAGGTGCATCGAGCGAGACGTATAACTGGAATGCCCTGCATTTATCAAGCACATCCGGACGAGTCCCATTGCTTACGAGGAACGTTGTGTAGCCATGCGAATTGAACAGATCGATTAGTGCGGGCAGCGGTTCATAGAGGGTTGGTTCGCCTGAAAGGGAGATTGCGATATGCTTCGGGTCCATGGCCTCGCTAAAACGTTCATCAGTAACATAAGGAGACACCTTATACCCTGAGAGCGCGCGTTTCTGCAGTCCCGGTATGCCGGCAAGGATCTCTTCCGGGCTACACTCCTCCTCTTCGTGGACTTCGTGTTCAAATGAGCGCCAGCAGAAAAGACAGCGCTGGTTGCACCGAAGTGTCGGCGTCATCTGTACGCAGCGATGGCTCATTATCCCGTAGAACTGATGCTTGTAGCACATATCTCCACCACGGAGCGACCGCTTGCACCATAGACATGGCTTAACGGCTGCTGATGCCCATGGCGAAAAAAACTGGTACCCCTGGCGGCGAAGCGCCTCACATGGTCCTGATCGCATCAATTCCGAGGTTCCCGAGGGCTTCCGAAAGTGTATTCCTTACCGCGAGGACCAGGGTGAGCCGGCTCCTGCGAGACATCCCTTCGCTCTGGAGAACAGGGTCGAAGTGGTAGAAGGCATTGAAGTGGTCCGCAAGTTCCCGCGCATACGCGGCGAGAAGATGAGGCTTCAGCTCGTTTACTACATCCTCGATCACCGCAGGGAATCTCGCCACATGACGGGCCAGCAAAAGTTCGTGGGGTGTCTTCAGTTCGAACGCGAAGTCGAAATCTCCGGCTTTTTCCAGGATACTACAAGCCCTTGCATGAGCGTACTGGATATAAGGGCCGCTCTGCCTCTCGAAATTGAGTGCTTCCTTCCAGTCGAACACCGTGCTTTTCTCAGGCGAGACTTTTACGATATCGTAACGGATTGCCGCGATAGCAACTGAATGGGCAATCCGTCTCCGGGAATCCTCGTCAAGATCGGATCTCCGGGACGTCACTTCGTCGTATGCCTTCATGGTTACCTCGTCCATCAACTCGTCGGCCGAGACAAATTTACCCGCCCTGGTGCTCATTGAACCCTCAGGAAGGGAGACAAACTCGAAATGAACAATCTCGGGAAATTTCTCCCCGAGAAGACGGAGAGTCGCGATCAACTGGGCACCAATTAATTTATGATCCGCACCGAGAACGTCTATCATCCGGTCGAAGTTGCGCGCTTTCCAGATATGATAGGCCAGGTCACGTGCAGCATACACCGAAGTACCATCAGACCTTCGAAGGACGTATTCCTTCTCGAATCCTTCTGCCGTAAGATCAATCCAGACCTTTCCATCTTCCCTGTATTCCGGAATGCGCTTGATCCTGCCGAAAAGACGATCTGTATCGCCATTCCTGATAAACTCGCTCTCCCATACAAAGCGATCATGCGAAACGCTGAGTCGGTGCATCGTGACTTCGAAACCCTCGAGGCACCGGCCAACAGCAGATCTGAACCTCCGAACGACGTCCGGAACCCCAAGCTCAACCTTCTGCATGAGCTGGTTGACTTCATCGACGACTGAAGGGTCCTGCTCGAGAGCACGATTCGCAGCAATATATACTCGTGCTATATGGTGGTCAGGTTTCTCATCCGGTAAGGCACCTGTATCGAGGTGATCAAACCCGTACACTACAATTGCGATCTGGCGGCCCATATCATTCACATAGTACTGGACCTCGACCTTTTTTCCAGTCGTCCGGAAACATCTGACCAGGGTATCACCAATAATCGAGTTCCTGATATGCCCCACATGGAGAGGACCATTCGGATTTGCACTTGTGTGTTCGATCACTACCCGCTCATCGGACTTTGGAAGTGTTCCATACCCGGCCTTGACTGCTTCGGCAAGTGCAGCCGGGAGGTAGGTCTCATCCAGATGGAAGTTAATATAGGGGCCCTTTGCCTCGACAGTTGCCCCTGCCTGGGATGCAATCTGGTCCGCATACTGCTTCACAAAACCCGTAGCCCACTGAAGAGGTGATTGTTTCAGCCCCTTTGCCTCAACGAATGCCTGTGTGGTGGCGAAGTCGGCATGAGACCCCCCGTCATTCAGAATTACCTCACGTTTGCCGGTTGCTTCACGGAGTATCGATACAATACAATCATGTCTGCGCTGGTATTCGTAGGATCGTTTCATTTTAGAAGCCCGTCCTGTACCGAAGAATTGCGGCTACTCCACCGAATGCATTCTTGAGGACCGCACCCTCCTCAAAATCGTCCGAGATGAGATCCACCCTTGCGTTGCTCTGGTCTGCAATACTTGTCATCTCCTCGATGATATCAGTCTCCTCCTCGAGGAACATTGGCATCGCACATTTGGAACAGATCCCTGGATCGATATCCCTTGCAGTCTTCCCCGGTTCCATTGTTACAGTGAAATCCCTGATATTGCCACACCCCTGGCATCTCACCTTCAACCGCGATTTCCGGAGACTTGCAGAAAGGAGAAGCACCTCAACTGATCCAAGTTCAAGGTTTTTCCTCACATTCTCCTCGCCATAACTGGCAAGGCCATTGTCCTTGACAAGCTCCTTGAGGAAGCGGGTCATGACCTGTTTCTCTTTCACGACCTCCATACCCTTGAGTGCATCCTGTGCAGAATCGACCAGCTCTGCAAGGCCGCTCTCATTCGTATAGGCAACATCGAACAGACCGATGATCCGTTTCTGAATCTCGTGGTGAAGATACACCCCGGCTTCGAATTCTTCCTTGGTCGGGCTGGGCCCTCCGATCAGGACACCTTTGAACCGGTTGAAAAAGTCTTTCTCTGCGAGAAAAACCGCGCTTGATCGTTCACCAATCTTTGTATAGAACTCGTTAATCGCAATCTCGCGCAACCGCTGGAAACGGGCACTTGACTGCCCGCCTTTCCGCTGTTTGCCCGGCACCGTTGAGTTAGCTCCACCGACCGGCTCTATCCTGTTCCCCCGGAGAAATCCCCAGTAAGCCTCGCGCCGATCAAGGACAAGAAGCCCGTATACCGCTTTCTCCTCAAGCATCTCCCGGAGCGGTTCCAGCTCGAATTGCGAACTGCACCGGTACATATAGAGATTGAGGGGCTCTGGCGGTTCGATAATTGTACACTCGAGGTCGGTGCGATCCCCTCCGACAAGGATTGTCCCACAGAACACCGCGAGACCATGGTCGGGGGGTCTTTTATAATACCGAAGCCGGGAAAGGATCGAGGAGATAGCACTCTGGACGTTGGTCCTCGTCTGTTTACTCTTGATGTTGGAGCACTGTCCGAACTCGTCCCTGAGTTGTGCAGTTACGTCATGGATCTGCTTGTCAGGCGGAATATAGATGGTGATCAGCTCGGTTCCGCTCCCTTGTTTTGCCTCAAGCTTCTCCAGGGTCTTACGGAATTCGTACCGTCTGCGCGCCTCGTCCGGTTCTGGTCCTTCACTCATCGAGCACCATCAGTCCGTATGATGTCAGCTCCTCGTGGGATAAATTTGCGCCCATTCTGACAGTATCCAATCGTCCACTTCCTCATTGATCCCGTGGGTTCCGTTGAAATCGATGAATTCCTTTGGATCCTGAGCTGAATCGAACAGTTCTCTCCCTTTTGCATAAGGGATAACAGTATCGTTCCTTGCATGGAAGAGCACGAACGGTCTTGGTGAAATCGTTTGTGCATATCGGGCAGGATCAACCGAGAGAAGGAATTTCCGGGCATCTCCCTGATAGGTATTGCCTTCAAGCCCGAAGCCTGACGTCGAGATTCCGATGAACCCTGCCATTTCAGGATCGAGGGCGGTCGCAATGAGTGCATACCTGCCACCATTACTCTCCCCGACTGCATAAACCGGAACGCCGAACTTCCCTGACAGAAAGGCCCTGGCCTTGATGAGATCACAAATAATCAAGTAGTACTGTGGAGATTCTCCCTTCTGAAAACGAGCAAAATCAAGGTCGAGATTAAGCGGATATCCCGGGGTTTCTCCGCCATTCCCACGGGGATCTATCACAAGATATGCAAATCCCGCATCAGCATACCTGGCTGCCCTTATAGCATGTCCTTCCTTCTTAACCCCTGCGCCGGGGACGTGGAGGAATGCAGCCTTTGGGAAAGCAGGTGCTGTCAACAGCGCATAGACCGGGCCGTTTTCTGTATGGAAGATCACTCTTTGAACCGAATAATTTGGCTCACTGGATACGGTCTCCTCGCTAAATGTCGAACCAGGACATCGGAGGGTGAGCTGTCCGGAGTTGTCCACGAGATAATTGGAATGAGGGGCCTCTGTACATGCGGCTAGGAGGACGAAACCAACTATTAGTAGTAACAATGCAGTGTATCTCATCTATCCCTGCAGACACCTGTAAGCAAGGCAGATGGTCTTTGCGTCCGATATCCTTCCGTCGATACACATGGACCTGAACTCCGGGATACTCATCGGAACAAGCTCAATAATTTCATCATCATCCTTGCGGTATTCCGAAGAAGGGAAGAGCCCTTCCGCCTCAAAAAGGTGGAGACGCTCGTCGGTAAATCCAGGGGTTGAATAAACAATTCCCCGTTTCCTGAAGTGTCGGGCGGAAAACCCGGTCTCTTCGATCAACTCCCTTCGTGCAGTCTCCTCTGGCAGTTCCCCCTCTATCATCGTCCCGGCCGGAGCCTCATAAATATACGCGTCGATCGCATAGCGATACTGCCGGAGGAGGTACAGGATATCGTTATCGCCTTTTGGTAGTATTGCAACCGCGTCGCCCGGGTGAACAATCACCCGTTCGCGCGACCTGCCATCGGGAAGATGGACGTCCTTAATCTCGATCGAGAGTCTTTTTCCACGGTATATCTCCATCCTCATCCCCCTCGATACTTTATGGGATCTTTCAGCCCTAGCGATTCAAAAGCGGCGCGCCGAAAATGGCAGGCCCCACAGATCCCGCATGCAATTTCCTCATCCTGGTAACATGACCATGTATACTCGTACGGGACACCTATCTTCATCCCGATTCCAAGTATCTCACTTTTACTCATCGAAACAAAGGGCGTGATTAGCCGGATGCGGGTCCCGTCCCGGGTACCTGCGTCGATTGCCTGTTGGAACGCTTCGATAAATTGCGGGCGACAATCCGGATAACCGCTGTAATCCTGTGCCTGCACCCCGATGAAGATTGCATCCGCTGCCTGGGATTCGGCATAGCTCGTTGCAATCGAGAGGAGATTCCCGTTCCTGAAAGGTACATAGGTATTCGGAAGATCAGCCCTTGTCTCATCGAATGTCTCAACCCCGATCGAATGGTCGGTCAGGCTGCTCATGCCAAACTGTCTGAGGTAGGAGATGTCGACCTCAACAAAATCGAGTGCGGGGATAAGCCGTGCAATTTTATTCGCAGCCGCCCGCTCCTTTGCCTCTGTCCGTTGTCCATAGTTAACATGGAGGGCAAGGATTTCATAGCCCTGCCGACTGGCATAGTATGCAAGAGTGGATGAATCCATCCCCCCGGAGAGGAGGCAGACTGCTTTCATTACCGCACCCCGATAAGGCGATGAAGCTGGAGCTGGAAGCGCACAGGAAGATCATGTGTGATGACAAAATTTGCAGCAGCCGAATAGTCCGATCCGAATACCGGGGAGAGAAAGACCTCTCCTTTCATCCGATATTCCGTCATCACTTCACCTGCATACTCGCAATCGGGGAGGTCTCCCACCACGAACTTGACCGAATCGCTCGTGGTAATATCTTTTAAGAGGGAAAGGTCGCTCTCCTCACCCGACGAAGGGCACTTGACATCCATGCAGATTGAGGCGTGTTTCTGAAGATCCCTGAATGTGATTGTGCCATTGGTCTCGATCTCGATCTTATATCCATCCCAATGAAGTCTTTCCACGAGAATCATCACATCTTCGAGTTGAAGGAGTGGTTCCCCGCCGGTAATACAAATGAGTCCCCTGCCAAGTCTGTGAACTTCATCCACCACGGATTCCATCGGCATTTGATCCCCCTCAGATTTGGCATATTCGGTGTCGCACCATGTGCAGGAGAGATTGCATCCGGTAAGGCGGATAAAAGTACAGATACGGCCCTGGTTCCGCCCTTCTCCTTGAAGACTCCGGAAAATTTCAGATACGATCATGGGGCCAGTTCCGCATAACAGCCCGGAGACTCCCATACGCGGAGGTTCGTCACCTTAGCGGAGAGACCTTCCCGCATGCATTCGTCAGTAATCATCTTGAGCAGGACAGAGACGAGCAGTTCGCTTGTCGGATCACCGGGGGTAGTGATGACCTGCTGGAATTGAGATAAACACCCGACCATCGGGTCATCTTCGTTCAGGATTACCTGGTGATCGAAACGTTCAACGATCTCCCGGATAAGGTTATAATCGATAAGGATTCCAGTCTTATCACTGACCTGTCCCTCCATCCATATCTCAACCCGCCACCTGTGCCCATGGAGACTTGCACATTTCCCTTTATAATGAAGGAGTCGATGGCTTGCATCGAAAGAGACCTCCTTGTAGATCCGGGAATTCATCATAGGAATGTGCCCACAGGATATAATATTATTATCAGGAACCGTCAATGTATACTGGCAACGTGGGTGACGGCACACTCGGGAACAGATCTTCCCGCGCCCGTATATCTATAGGCATTTCAAAAACGATTTAAACGAGGGTATTCGATGGGAAAGGGCAAATTTGCAGCAAGAAAACTTGTCAGGGATTCGAATAAATTTCGGTGGAGCGACCCGAAATACGCACGGCGGCAGGACGGTCTGGACCTTAAGTCCGATCCGCTCGAAGGCGCACCTCAGGGAAGAGGGATCGTTCTCGAGAAGGTTGGAGTCGAGGCCAAGCAGCCGAATTCCGCAATCCGCAAGTGTGTTCGTGTCCAGTTGATCAAGAACGGAAGACAGGTAACGGCTTTTGCCGTCGGTGACGGGGCGATCAACTTTATCGACGAGCATGATGAGGTCGAGATCGAAGGAATAGGTGGCCGACTCGGTCGATCCATGGGAGACATCCCAGGTGTGAGATATGTCGTGACCAAGGTGAATAACGTCTGTCTTCACGAGATGGTGATTGGCAGGAAGGAGAAGCCACGGAGGTAAAAGGCATGACCGAAGCAGAAGGCAGGAAACAGCTCCTCTTCAACCAGTGGGATATCGGAGAAGTCCAGATAACAGATCCCGGCCTCGTAAGGTATATCAACCTCCATTCGATGATTGTGCCGCATTCGGGTGGCAAGTATACGCGACAGGAATTCAATAAGGGAAATATGCTCATCGTCGAGCGCCTCATCAACAGGCTGATGCAGTCTGAGATGAACACCGGAAACAAGACCCTCGCCATCAGGATCGTCAAAGACGCATTCGAGATAATCAATAAGAAAACAAAGAAGAATCCGGTACAAGTACTGGTCGACGCGATCGCAAACGCAGGCCCCAGGGAAGAGACGGTCAGGCTCAAGTACGGTGGTATCAATGTCCCGAAATCGGTTGACACAGCTCCACTCAGGAGAGTAAACACCGCAATCTACTTCATCGCCGAAGCTGTCTATAAGGCGGCCCATAAGAGCAAGAAACCGGTCAGCGCGTGTCTTGCGGATGAACTGATCGCCGCATCGAAGGGCGATGTGAAGACATATTCTGTGAATAAAAAGGAAGAACGCGAGCGTATCGCAAAATCTGCTCGATAGATCTTCTCCTGTTTTTGAGGTGTTTCTCAATGGTTCGCGGCAAAAAAACGATTGAGCGCGTGACGGAGCTCATGAATGAACCGGTTCATATCCGGAATATCGGTATCGTAGCACATATTGACCATGGCAAAACCACCCTGTCAGATAACCTTCTTGCGGGAGCTGGAATTATTTCCGAAGAACTCGCCGGGAAACAGCTCTTTATGGACTCGGATGAGGAGGAGCAGGCGAGAGGCATCACCATCGACGCAAGCAATGTCTCAATGGTTCACGAGTACGGCGGCCAGGAGTATCTTATCAATATGATTGACACGCCCGGGCACGTCGACTTCGGTGGAGATGTGACCCGTGCGATGAGGGCAGTCGATGGAGCAGTCGTGCTCGTGGATGCGGTCGAGGGTACAATGCCCCAGACGGAAACTGTGCTTCGGCAGGCACTTAAGGAGCAAGTACGACCTGTCCTCTTCATCAATAAAGTAGATCGGCTCATCAATGAGCTCAAGGTCGATGAGATGGAGATGCAGATTCGTCTCGGTAAAGTTATCGACAAGGTAAATAAGCTGATCAAAGGGATGAATGAGGAGAGTTATAATGCTGGCTGGAAACTTGATGCGACGAAAGGTACTGTCGCATTCGGATCAGCTCTCTATAACTGGGCGGTCTCGGTTCCATTCATGAAGAAGAGCGGGGTCTCGTTCAAGGATGTATACGCCAAGTGCAAGGAAGGCGATATGAAGTGGCTCGCACAGAAAAGCCCGCTGGACGAGGTTGTCCTTGACATGGTGGTCACCCATCTCCCCAATCCGCTCGACGCCCAGAAGCGCCGGATTAAGGTTATCTGGCATGGCGATCACGAGAGCCCGGAAGGAAAAGCAATGCTGAACTGCGATCCGAACGGGCCAGTGACTCTGATGGTCACTGATATATCATTCGATCCGCATGCTGGGGAAGTCGCCACAGGCCGGCTCTTTTCCGGGAAGCTGAAACGGGGTGACGAGCTATTCGTGATGGGAACAGCGAGGAAAGGTAACCGTCTCCAGCAGGTCGGGATTTTCATGGGTCCGAAGCGTGTGGAGGTCGAGGAGCTTGTTGCAGGAAACATCCCGGCGGTAACAGGCCTTAAGGATGCGATCGTAGGTTCCACGGTCACCTCGCTCCAGGACATGATTCCGTTCGAGTCACTCAAACACTATAGCGAACCGGTCATGACTGTTGCTGTCGAAGCAAAGAACATGAAGGATCTGCCCAAACTGGTAGAGGTACTTCGACAGGTAGGCAAGGAGGACCCGACTCTCTCGGTTGCGATCAACGAGGAGACCGGAGAACACCTCATTTCAGGGATGGGGGAACTCCACCTCGAGATCATCACAGGGCGGATCAAGCGGGACAAGGGGGTTGAGATCGTCACCTCGGAACCGATCGTAGTGTACCGGGAGACCGCGACCCAGAAGGCCGGACCGGTCGAAGGGAAGTCACCGAACAGGCACAACAGGTTCTACATTGAGCTCGAGCCGCTCCCTGAAGAGATCGTCCAGCTGATCAAGAACAACGAAGTCTCGATGAACATGACCGCCCTCGAGCGGAGAGACGTGCTCGTGAAGGCCGGGATGGACAAAGATGAAGCGAAGAACGTGAAGGATATCCATGGCACGAATTTGTTCATCGATATGACAAAGGGGATACAGTACCTGAATGAGACAATGGAGCTCATTCTCGAAGGACTCCACGAAGCTCTTGGTGGAGGCCCCCTTGCGGATGAACCAGTTCAGAATATGAAAATACGTCTCGTTGATGTGAAGTTGCATGAAGATGCTATCCATCGGGGACCTGCCCAGGTGATCCCAGCGGTAAGAGCTGCAGTGAAAGGCGGGATGCTGTTGGCGGGGGACTCACTTCTTGAACCTTATCAGAAGATCCAGATCACGGTCCCGACCGAGCAGATGGGAAGTGCAACCTCGCAGATCCAGGGAAGACGCGGGACGGTCTTTGATATCCAGAGCGAGGGAGACACAATCACCGTTGTAGGAAAGGCACCGGTGGCCGAGCTCTTCGGGTTCGCCGGGGATATCCGGTCCGCGACTGAAGGGCGGGCAATGTGGAGTACAGAATTTGCGGGATTCGAGATAGTCCCGAACAATATGGTCAAAGAAACCGTGCAAGCGATTCGGAAACGAAAAGGCCTCAAGGAATCAATGCCTACCCCGAAGGATTATCTCGAGTGATCTTTATTTTTGAAAATCATTTTTCCTGTTTTGAGAACAGTTTGATCCCCGGTCGCAGCAGATCGTGAATTTTGAAGTGAGTGGATCCCCTTGGTACAAAATCCAGATGGAAGATACCGGATATCTGTCAGAATTGGATCCAAGGTAGAAATAATCCAGAAAAAAGACCAGGCATCTGCAAAGCTGACCGATGGGATTGTCAGCGAAATACTGACTAATTCATCGTTTCATCCCCATGGAATCAAGGTCAGACTGCGGGATGGGAAGGTAGGTAGGATCGGGACCATCAAAGAAGTTTAGATTGGCTGACCTTTGAGACTCCGATGCGAATCCAAACCTATTAAGACTCTCCGCAATCTGTATTCCTTATGGTTTCCAAGACTGGACCCGATGAGGAACCAGCAGTACCTGGTTGGGCTTTCGTACTCGGACTTGTCCTGGGGGCCCTGGTCAATCTCTTCATTTTCTGGTACCTGATCATATTCTGGCCGGGCGAATGCTCGAAACTTGCGGCATTAACAGGTGGAAAGCAGACCTGTGGGCTCCAGCCGGGAGCGTATGTGGTGGGTGCGATCAATGTCCTGCTTATTCTGGTATGCCTTGGGTTTATTGGCAGGTGGTACCGAAGAAGGGAGAGATAAAATGAAAGGTATTCCACTAACTCGAGAGGAATGAAATCTTGCTCTTTCTTTCTGAAAAGGAAAAGCAGGACTGGGCTGGTCTCGCTAAAGCTACCCTTTCCGAAAGGTATAAGCCAGGATCCTTGAGAACTGGAGTCCGTCCCAATCTATATGCAGCATTTTGTTTTTTCATCGGGACATTTCTCGCATCTCATGGCCAGGGAAGATTAGGAAGTGAATGGCTTCGCGCCGGTGCCATGGAGGAGGAAGAGGGGTTGTTCTGCGGTACATTCCTCCTTGGGTTCCTCCAGCGCCACGAAATGCAGATGATTGCACCTGTGGTTGCATTCGAGGACCCCCGTCCATTCGTTCACTTTGCAGGAGTACCAGTAATGCGGGAGGCACGTACACGTTTCATCAACCAGTGCGGTCATACACTGCCTGTCTTCGACAGACCGATCAATTTCATGGATATCGGATGTGGGGATGGCGCATTAACCATCTCTCTTCTGAAGCATCTTCAGGAGACTGGTAAAGTGGATGGAATCCACGAAATACTCCTCGTCGATTCCTCGCCCGCCATGATTGAACTGGCCAGACAGAAGGTTCATGATGCATTTCCCGACGTTGTGATTAATACCGAAAATGCGAGGATTCAGGATTGTTCTGGCAAAATCAGTCATTACTATGATATTGCAATGAGTTCCCTTGCATACCACCACATGCCTTTTGAGCATAAGCTGGTCCATCTGAACCGGCTGAAACCCTGGATAGACCATTTCATCCTTTTCGAGATGGATGCAAACAACGATTCTCCCGAGGTCTGGACCCCGGATTTGGCACTTTCGGTATACCAGTCGTACGGGAGAATCATCGACTTTGTATATGCCTACGATGCGCCGGTGGATGTTGTTACCGATTGTGTGGACTCGTTCCTCATGACTGAGCTCATCTCACTCCTCACTGCACCCAGGGGGGTCAGGAGTGATTACCACATGCTAAGCAGCCAGTGGAACGATCTCTTTAAACAGTGCCTGTCGCCGGAGTTCACCCTGCGATGCAATTCCACCTGTTACGCGGATGAATATCTCACGTTATTCTCTATGCATTACGGAAGGGAAGAATGACATTATTGAGCAATTTTTTAACAAAAAGAAGATACATTTGAGTGATCCCAGGTGGATACTGGATAGAATATCCGTTTTATCCGACTTGAGAACTTTTACAGGATGACCGCTTTGACGATCTTAACTTCGGTAAGCGGGCGGTCGTTCCTGTCGGTCTTCACCTTTGCAATCTTGTTCACGATATCCATTCCTGAGACAACTTTCCCGAACACGGGGTGCTTTGTATCGAGGAAGTTATTGTTGACGAGATTTATGAAGAACTGGCTGCCTCCGGTATCCGGCCCGGCATTTGCCATCGAGATCGTTCCCTTGTCATTCCTGTTGTGGCTTGTGAATTCATCTTTGATGGCGTACCCCGGTCCACCCATCCCTGTTCCCTTCGGGTCTCCCCCCTGAATCATGAACCCGTCGATAACCCGGTGGAAAATTACACCATTATAGAATCCCTGGAGTATCAGCTTTTCAAAATTGCCAGCGGTAATAGGCATGTCCGCTGCGAGCTCGATATCGATGTCCCCCATCGTTGTCTGAAGCCGCGCGATTGTTTTACCTGATATCTTCTCTGATGCAGTCATGAGATCTCCCAATAATCCTTCAATTCTCCTTCTATGAATCAGTTCATCATAGGGTTAATGGTTATCCCAATTATACAACAGGCAAATATTTGCTCCAAAAGACGGCACGCGAGAAATGTATGGAAACCTGAATCTAAGATTATGGGGAAAGGCAATTGACCTTCTTGTTCATAGAACCACCGCTTTAATTATTTTCACTTCCTGAACCGGCCGGTCATTTTGATCAGTTTTCACTGCTGCTATCTTGTCAACGACATCCATTCCCGCGACAACCTTCCCGAATACCGGGTGCTTGGTATCGAGGTAATTGTTGTTTACGAGATTGATGAAGAACTGGCTTCCGCCCGTGTTTGGTCCTGAATTCGCCATGGAGATGGTACCGCGGTTATTTCGGTTATGGGTAGTAAATTCATCCTTGATCGAATACCCTGGCCCACCGCGGCCGGTTCCTGTCGGATCACCGCCCTGGATCATGAAATCCTTGATCACCCGATGAAAGATTACGTCATCGTAAAAGCCCTGCCTGACAAGTTTTTCAAAATTACCTGCGGTAATCGGCATGTCCCCGGCAAGCTCAATATCGATATTTCCCAGCGTTGTTTGTAACTCAACTGTGGTCGTTCCGAGAGATGGCTGGTGAGACTCATTCTCTGCTGAATACATTTTTGTTCCTGTTATTGAGGTCGAGGGTGTTATCGAAGTCTTGCTGCCGTCGTTACTCACACAGCCACAGATCATAATGAAGCCTGTGATGAGGATCGATATCACGAGAATCGCATATCTCCTGGATTTCCAGCCGTCGATGATAAAGGATCTCTTCATGTACTCTGTACTATTTATCAGGACATTATTTGAGAGTTGACATTTAGTGCCCAAGGTTACTTTCGCATTGGGAAATCCCCTGCACCCCGTTCTGATTGAAAAACAATAAACAAAGGCCGACTTGTTTCCCTATGGTGTGCCGGAACTGATATCTCTTGTCTTATTCGAATTCCCCTGAAATTTTCCAGGCCCATTTACTGATTGCATCCCAGTTCCGATAATCCCCGGGGGTGACGTTTCCAAGTCTGATCATCTCCTTGTCAGGTACCGACATCATATCCGGGTTGACTTTCCCCGCGAAGAGTCCTACATCGACGGGTTTGATATAATTGCGGACGACATGAAGTGCAAACTGTGCATTCTGAATATGCTCCGGGATCTGGTCCTTCAGAGAATATGCTACAAGGAATACCGCAACCGGTATCACTTTTAGTCCAGATTGCTGCTCAATTATGAACGTGACC
>JAJRBP010000147.1 GCA_028679405.1 Methanoregulaceae archaeon
CTTGGGAGGGAACCCGATGCACACAGCCTCGCTATGTACGATCTCCTTCATGTCGTATCCAGAATTCGCGAGGAGACGGATTCTCAGGATATCGGTTCGAGGGCAAGGGCACTTTCCACCCTCTCGGAAACCTACACCGGTGTGTCCGGAGAATGTCGCCTGAATATGGCAGGAGACCGGAAGGTTGCGGTATACGACTACTGGCAGGTACGGGGTTCCTCGTGGCAGAAAATCGGGCAATATACCCTTTGGCCCGATGGCCCGGAGTTCGAACTGAATCCCGGAAGCATCGAGACCCCCTGGGAGACACGGTAGTTTTTTTAAGCTGATCCTGAAGGGTGCGTTTCCGGGAGGATCGAGGATAATAAAAGGTGAATTTGGTCGGGCATTCATTCATTCCGGAGGAACCTCGTGGTCAATGTCCTGGGGTCAGTAACATGTGATTATCAACGCGACTCCAAAGGAACCATTATATAAATTATTATTCCTATTGACTATACATACAAGTAACCAATATCATATGCGAGCGGGAGATCTTCCCTCAAATCGACCAGACATGATGCAGGATTATCAGCAGGAATTCTCGGCGATAAAAGAACTGCTCGTCCGGAACCCCGGCGGGATGAGTGTTACCGACATATCGAAAGCCCTGAACAAGAACAAGAACACGGTTGGGAGGTACCTCGATATCCTCCTCATCTCCGGTCAGGTCGATATGAGGACTTACGGGATGGCAAAAGTGTTTACACTCTCGCAAAGGGTCCCGCTTTCACGAATGATCAGCTGTGCAAAAGAGCTTATCATGGTACTCGATGAGGAGCTCCGGATCACGGAGATCAATGAGAATTTCCTGGCCCTGCTCAACCTGCCAAGAGGGTACACGATCGGGAAAAAGATCCCGTTTCTCAATCCACCGGATGCTGACGTGCACGAGCTGCTTGACATCCTGGCCGGTCCCAGGGACGGGAAGGGGCATACGATCACATTCCACCTCAGGAGCGCAGGGGAGCGCATCTTCTCATGGAAGAGTATCCCGACGGTCTTTGAAGATGGAGGGAGAGGGCAGACCGTGGTTCTCGACGATATCACCGAGCATGTCCTTGCGGAAAGGGAGATCAGGGAGAGCGAAGAGAGGTTCCGGATGATGGCAGAGAATATCCGGGATGGTCTCGTCATCATGGAAAACGAGACCTGCGTCTTTTCAAACCGGCGTATCGTCGAGATCAGCGGGTACTCTTTTGAAGAATTACAGAAAATAGACCCTATCTCACTTGTTGATACTGAGGACAGGGCAGAACTGCTTAAGCAACTGCAGTTCAAAGAAGCCCCTGCCCGGGAACCGGAGGAGATCGCGGTCTGGATGACCAGGAAGGATGGGGG
The DNA here is from genome assembly GCA_028679405.1 of Methanoregulaceae archaeon. Classification (GTDB taxonomy): domain Archaea; phylum Halobacteriota; class Methanomicrobia; order Methanomicrobiales; family Methanospirillaceae; genus JAJRBP01. Next base: position 1,381 of record JAJRBP010000147.1, read on the forward strand.
AAGACGTTTCGTGTACTGCCGGGTGTCCCACGCAGTGAGCCGTGAAAAACTCCTGACATTCATCGTTATCTCCGATATTACGGATCTGAAGATTAAGGACGAAGCACTGAGGGAGAGCGAACGCCGGTTCCGTATCATGGCCGATAATATCCATGACGGCCTTATCATCATCGAGAATACGAAGATCGTCTATACCAATAACAGAATGGCTGAGATAACCGGTTATCGTTCCGATGAGCTGGCAAGGGTGAATCTCATGGACCTCGTCTCATCCGGAAAAGGTCCGGGTGGGAAAGGGGGAGAGGGCTTTCCAAAAGATGACAGGAAAAAATTTTTACAGATCCTGAAAGATGCGCGGCCCGGGTCGGATATTCCGGTAGAAGCGACGATCTGGATCACCAGGAAGGACGGCCGGCTGCGTTGTATCCAGATGAGTGTTACAGCATCGGAGCACGATGGCATGGTAAGTATTTACATCACGGCTACCGATATCACCGCGTTCGCGGAGAGAGAGAACGCCCTGCGCGATCACATTGTATCATTACAGGAACTCCTTTCCTGACTCTTTTCCTTTACTGAGCACCCGTTCGCAGCTGGATTTTTCATCCGGTCCATTACCACTATGTATAACCAATAAGCATATTATTTTTATACTATTAATCACGACATTGATCACTCAACCCATGCAGGATGATGAGTCATGGAAAAGAAGAACGGAAAAGGAATCATCTCAGATCGGTCCTGCCGGCGGAAACCCGGGAAAAAGGGACCAGCATACAATCTGGCAAAATTCGGAATTTTTGCAGCTCTTGTCATCGCGATTATTGCGGTTACACCGGTTAGTGCAGGCGAGAAATACATGGCAGGCTCACCTGAGCTCACTGCAGCCGTCTCCGGAACAAATGAATTTTCCCCCGGGGATCTCGGGATAATTCCGGTGCGTCTCCAGAACAAGGGACTCAACGAGTTCAAGTTCGTGCAGTCCGGCATCATCAGCAGGGACGATCTGCCCAATACGGCAAAACTGATGACCCTCGAATTATTACCTGGAGATTCAGGCATCGTCGTTAAGAGCGACCCCCAGATGATCGGAGACCTTGCAGGAGGTGCGAGCACACTCGTGAATTTCAATGTAAAAATTCCCGACGATGCGAAGTCCGGCACCTTCGATCTCCTGTTGCGCATTCGGTATACGTACCTGGATAACGCAGAGCAATATGGTACTGACAGCATCCAGTATACGTACAGGGAGATGAACGAGACACTCCTGCTCCCGATCAAGATCAAACCGGATTTGCAGTTTTCAGTGATTTCATCGGAGACAGAACATCTCAATGCAGGAACCGAGGGTTACCTGACTATCGTTGCACAGAACACGGGCAGCGATGAAGGAAAAGGTGCAATACTGAAGATCAACCGGAACGGGAACAGTCCGATCATCCCTACCGACAGCAGCATGTATATAGGGGATTTTCCCCGGGCGGCTGATATTTCCGGGAAGTTCAAGGTCTCTGTGAGCAAGGACGCCGAAAGCCAGACGTATCCGCTCGATGTACTGGTGGAATACGAGAACTATGAGGGCGATGTGGTCGAAACAAAGCCCGTGACCATCGGGGTGCCCGTCGGGGGCAAGGTTGAGTTTTCCATCGTCTCAGATCCAGTAAAAGTCAGCCCGGGAGAGAAAAAAGTCATCGTCGTGGTTTATGAGAATACCGGCGGTGCCACGGTCTATAACGCCCAGGCCCGCATCAGTGCAGTAGACCCGTTCACGAGCAACGATGATACGGCTTATATAGGAACCCTTGCACCCGGCGAGAAAAGCGAGGCAGCCTTCGAAATCTCGGTCGACGGGGCAGCTACCTGCAAAGATTACGGGCTCGATTCTGAAATACGGTTCCGGGATGCCCTTGACAACAGCCTGATCTCGGATCCGCTCAAAGTGCAGGTCAATGTAATAAAAAGCACCGGTGTAGTCTCATTCCTCGCAAACCCACTCGTTCTGGGTATTCTTGCTGTATGCATTATCGGCGTGGGATATGCAGTCTATCGGCGACGCCAGGAAAACTGACTTCCTTGCTGATATGGATATCTGGTAGAATATTTTTACCTGAATAACAACAGACCTCTTGAAGCAAAAACCTGGGGAAAACGTAACTCCGGCAGCGCAATAAGGAATTTTCGGGATGAAATGATAGACAAGATCTTTGAGGGAATCGCGGGGGCAATCAACCGGAAACCGAAGCTGGTAGCCGTGCTGGTCTTTCTCATATTCTGTACCGGTATCGGCGGCATGACCCTCCTTTCCATGCAGACAGGATGG
>JAJRBP010000075.1 GCA_028679405.1 Methanoregulaceae archaeon
AAAATCCTTCCTCTGTCATCAGAGCGGCAATTTCACGGATTCCAGTGTCAGGCTTTACTGCGACCGGGCATTCGGTCGAAAGGACCGAGATCGGTATACTGTCGATCGGCCTCCTCCTCCATACCGGTTCGCTGTTCCGAAGCTTATACCCTATATCCTTCTTTGTGATAATCCCGCATATTTTGTCGCCGTCCATAACAAGGAGACGCGATATTTTGTGTTTCAACATCAGGTTTCTCGCGTGGGCAACGTTCTCGGTCGGAGATACGACATAGACCGGGGACGTCATCACATCGGATGCGAACATCAGGCACTCCCCCTTGCCAGGGCTTTTACCAGGTCGAACTCAGTGACAAGACCGATTAGGCGGGCACTCTCCATTACCGGCAGTGCTCCTGCGTTCCGGTCGAGCATCTCCCTGGCCACCTCGGTGATATTCCTGTCCGGAGTCGTCGTATAGAAATTTCCTGAGACGATCTGCCTGACAGGAAGCGCCATAAACTCGGAGATATTCCCTGTGACAAGCTGAGAGAAGACCTCACCGGTGCCGAGGTATGCCATGATATCGGTAGTCGTAACGATACCGTAGACGACATCGTCAATGACAACAGGAAGTCTCCGGAACCGGTACTTCGTCATATCCTTCGTCACTGAACCGAGAGAGGAATCCGGCGATGTCACCCGGAGTGAAGTGCTCATCACGTCTTCTACAGTAAGTGAGCTCCGCTCATTCGCAAGCATCCTGAGCACATCCCTCTCTGTCACGATCCCGATCATCACTCCTTCCTCGTCGATGATAGGGATCCCCCCGATCTTCTGGGTGATGATGATATTTATCGCTTCGGCGATTTCTGCGGAATGCGGGATGCTCCTGACCTGCTGGGTCATGATGCCCCTGATCGGCTCGTTGATCGCCGGAAGGAGGTTCCCTGCATGTTTCACACGGACAAGATTTGATTTATCCCCCCCTCCGAGCAGATTGATGATATCTCCCGACGTGACTATGCCCCTGAGCTTCCTTGTTCCGGGATCGACGATGGGGAGTCTCCGGAACCCCCATGAGGTCATTGTCTCGACGGCGCCGAGGATACTCATGGTGGGGGGGACCGAGATCACCTGACTGGTCGCGATCGCCATGATCTCTCCTTCCCGTTCGGCGATGCGGGACTTGAATTCGACCGGGCCCCGGTCCATTTTCCCGGGCATCTTGAGGAGTTTATCGCCCTGCTTCATTCCCTTATCGTGTTGATGCATAACTACATCCCTTCTTCGTGTCAGATTCTTCCCGTCCGTTCAGGGAAGCCTGATTCCCTTCAGGACATCATGCCTGTCAACAATTCCGGTAACTATCTGATCCCGGACCACCGGGAGGAAACTGATATCGTGATCTGCCATTATCTCTGCCGCCCTGGACAGGGATGCGTCCTCCTCCACGGTCAGGACCTCCTTGGTCATGAGGTCCGACACCTGCACCGGGGTATTCTGTTCAAGGGCGGTGCGGAGCCATCCCTCCCTGAGGAGATCCCTTCTCGATATGACCCCGGTCAGGCGGTTTTTTCTCACCACGGGGAAGGCTGAGTATCCGCTGTCGACGATCATGGAGTAAATTTTCTGGACGCTGTCGTCGGGGCTGCATGTCACGGGTTTTCCCGTCATGACTTCAGATACTTTCCCGCGAAGCTCGTTCCGTGTTATAATGACCGGGAAAATATCCGAGAGCAGTATCCCCCCGAGCAGCTTCGACGATTCATCGACAACTGCAGCGCTGTCAGTCCGGTATTTCTGGATCAGCCTCGCTCCCTTCTCCACCTGGTCGCATGGGTCGACCATGGCAGCCTCTTTCACGAATCCGTCCACCGTCACATTGGATCGCGTAGCCTGTACGCGGAGTACATCGGTGATGTCGATGTATCCTGCGAGGCGTTTCTTCCCGTTATGTACATACAATTCGCGAAAACCCTCATCCCGGAGAATCTTTCTCGCCTTGGTCACCGTGTCGTCGACCTTGAGGAGAGGAAGCTCAATCATGAACTCCGAGACGGTTTTCATTGGAGGAACTCCTCCTCCCGGCATGTCGGACAGAGCATCACGTTATCGACCCTGCGGAGATCGTCTGACATTTTGCCGCAGCGGTTGCACATCCCGACCTCGACCTCGTCGACGCGGTTGATCTCGATCAGGTCAGCCATTACCTCGTTGATCTCGGTCGAGACGGTAAGAAGGTCCCTCACGGTGACAATGCCGATCACTTTCTTACTCTCGTCAATGACCGGAAGACGGCGGACCCTGTGCTTCGTCATCATACTGGCTGCATCCCCGACGGTTTTGTCTGCCCTGATAGTTATCAGCGGGGTGCTCATGATCTCCCTGACGCGGACTTCTCCCGGTTTCCGGTCCTTTGCAGCTACCTTGCAGTTGATATCCTCCTCTGTCACAATCCCGACTGGAAGGTTCTTCTCAAGGACTATGCAGCTCCCTACCTCGTCCCTGCACATCGCTAATGCAGCCCGCGCCACGGATGCGTCATCGTTTACCGTGGTCGCGTTCGGCCGCATGATGTCCCGCAGGGGTACACGAGTCTCAAGGTGGATTTTATCCGACGTCTTTTTCAAAATTTCGCCCCCTGATTGGTCTTTTTTGTCAAAACGGTTTTTGCGTTTACCCAATACTGTAAGCCATCAATATAAAAGGATTGGTCTATATAATACCTCCTGACCGTGGGATCTTATAAAAAAACCTATTAAAGGAGATATTCAATACGGTACACAGTATTCCTGCAGGCATTTTCTCCCGGCTGCAGGAAGGGGTACATACGATGGTTCTCGGCCAGACTACAAGCAGAATATCGAAGTTTTTACAAAAGCTGTTCCGGAAAAGAAGATCGAAGATCGGGATATACGGCCCGCCCAACGCGGGGAAGACAACGCTTGCCAACCGTATCGCACGTGACTGGCTTGGCGATGCAGTGGGAGCAGTGAGCGAGATCCCGCATGAGACCAGGAGAGCCTTCCGGAAACAGGACATCTGTATCACGGGTTCGAACGGCCATTCCATCACGATAGATATCGTCGACACTCCCGGCGTCACGACGAAGATCGACTACAAGGAGTTCCTCGAATACGGGATAGAGAGGGAGGAAGCAATCACCCGTGCGCGTGAAGCGACTGAGGGGGTTGCGGAGGCAATGCACTGGCTCCGCGAGGATATCGACGGGGTCATCTATATGCTGGACAGTACGGCCGATCCATTCATCCAGGTGAACATCATGATGATAGGTATCATCGAGAGCAGGCACCTGCCGGTGATCATCGCAGCGAACAAGATAGACCTTCCCGATGCATCTCCGCAGAGGATCAAGGGTGCATTCCCGCAGCACCCTGTGGTCCCGATCTCGTGTATCGAAGGTCAGAACATCGAGGAGCTGTACGAGAAAATGGTACAGCATTTCAGGTGATCGGAGATGATGCAGGGCATTCAGATAGATCTTATATCAGAGGAACGACTTGCCGATCTCACGTCAATGGAACGGATCCGGCTTATACTCGACCGGGTACGGGAGGGAACGATCGTCATCCTCGAGCGCGGGCTCGCACCTGAAGAGCAGAGCCGCCTGGTCGAGATGACGATGCAGGAGATCCTCCCCGACGGCTTCAACGGGATCGAGATAGAGAGTTACCCGGCGAAGGCCGAGGAAACGCACCTCATTGCACGACTGCTCGGGAGAAAGCCTCCGACCAGGCTTACAGTGATCGGCCCAGCCAACCACATCCGGATGATCCGGAAGGACAAGGACCTGATCAGCGCCTGGATCTCCACGGGATAAGATCGGATGCCGCATAAATGTGTCCAGTGCGGGAAGGAATACAAAGACTCTTCAGAGGATATCCTCAAGGGATGCGTGAGTTGCGGCGGGAGAAAGTTCTATTTTATCCGGGAAAAGCCATCGAACCGCGAGGTCCCCCCCGGGGCAAAAAGTGTGGCCCCGGTACCGGAGGAAAAGACCGGGCCGGAACCAAAAACCCCTGATGTCAGGGATGAGGAAGACCGGCCATCCGATATTCGTGAAGGG
>JAJRBP010000013.1 GCA_028679405.1 Methanoregulaceae archaeon
CGTGCCCTCTCAGGCAACCACTTCCCCCACGGTTTCCCCGACAGGCACCGGTGACATCAGGGCCTGTTCGGATTATAGTGACTGCGTTCCTGAACAGTGCTGCCATCCCACCGGGTGTATCAACCGCAGTTACAGGCACGTGTGCACCGAACTCTGCACGAACGTATGCGAGGGCCCCATAGATTGTGGCGCCGGCCACTGCGGGTGCGTGGCGGGAACCTGCCAGGTAATCGCAGGCCCGGGTCCCTGATATCATTTTTCGATCCGCTGATGTCCACTCGCCCGGTCCGGAATCAGCCGATCGGGAGAATACTCACGGTTGGCATGAAACTTCGGTGCCGGTCATCCCTCCCGGATTTTCCAGCCGGAAGAAAAAACGTTTACCCCATCCCGCTCCCGATCACGATCCCGTTCTCAATGGTGTAGTATCCTCTCGGGTGCTTCACCTGGTAGTTCCGAAGGCCTGCCGCTTCAGCCTCATCGACCTGTTTTCTCATGCCGGCCTCTTCCTCGGAGGAATGACCTGCGACCATGTTCTGGAACGCGGTTGCCGACATCTTGAGCCCGCGCACGTACTTGTCCTGCGCATTATACCCTGCCTCCTGGGCGGTATGCTTTCTTGGATCGAAGTCTCCCATGCTGGTTCCCTCTCTTTGCGGGTATATAAAATGTCGCGAGTACACTTTCAATGGGAACAAGTCTCATTCAAAGGTCGGATTGGGAGCCGGGACCGTTTGTTGGATCGTCCCGGTGAACCTGATCTCCTCCCATGTGCCGCAATTCACGCAATGATGAGAGAGAAGGTTTAATGCAGGTCATCACACTGATCGATTATGTCAGTTACCGGTCGGATGGGCGTCTTCATGGGTTTCCTGTATGAAAACCCGGCACCTCACCCGGCCGGGAAGATACAGGGAAGGAAAAAATGGCTGTCATGAAGATTCGCGGCGGCGATCTCGACCTCGTCGAGTTCGAGTTCACACCATTCAGGCCCGGGGAACAGAAGAAAACGCTTTGGCTTAAGAAAAAATACCCGCTGTCGCTCCTGAAGGGACCGGTCACCGTCCGGGCCCCTGCCCGGATCCACCTCACGGTGCTCGACATGAACCGTTTCGCCCCGAACCGTCCGGGCGGCGGCGGGATCGGGTTCGCAATCCAGCTCTACTGCACAGCCACCGTCGAGTGTATTCCGGCCGGGCTCGAGATCGATTACTCGCGGGAGTCGATCATCAGGCACTTCGTATCGGTCTTCTCTGAGACAGTCGGCTATACGGGGGGTTTCCGGATCACTGCGCAGGACCACCAGCACAAGCACGTGGGTCTCGGGTCCACGAGCACGATCATGATCGCGCTCGCGACCGCGCTGAACCGGGCGGTAGGGTCTCCCCTGACCCCGGACCAGCTCCGCCTGCTGATCGGGAACAACTACGTCGAGGAGACAGCCGACGGAATGATCGTCTCCGGGTTCGAGACCGGGGTCGGCCCTGCCGTGAGCATTCACGGCGGCATGGTGGTAATGGGTGACGAGCTCTCGCTTGTGTACCACCACCCCTTCGCTGAAGGGAAGAATGTCTTCATTATCATCCCATCGTCCGAGATATCGTCAGCAGGAGACAAGGAGTTCGACCTGCTGATGAACAAGGCCAGGATGCTTGATTACCGGGACCGCGAACTGAAGGCGTACCTGGCGATAATGGACCTGATCCCCGCTCTCGAGCGGGGGGACCTGAAGAAGGCCGGGGACGTGATCTGGGAGATTGAATTCAGGGGATCGAAAAGAGCCGAGGTGGAACACCACTCGTTCGAACTCTATCACTACATGAGTCACCTCAGGGAGTCCGGGCTCGAGTTTGTGGGGATGAGTTCTGTCGGGCCTTCCATCGCAGTGATTACAGAACGGAACCAGGCCGATGTGGAGGAGATTGCCGGGAAACTCGGTCTCAGGGTCGCAGTTGCGACCCGTATCGATAATGTCGGGCTGAAAATATCGGAGTAACCGGTACGATTCACCAAGGAATGACCGGGAGCCTGGTAGCCGGGTTGCACTACGTGGATACGCAGGAACGTCGCCGCTCTGCCCGGGATCTCTGATGCCCGCGCCTGACGGGTGGGATACGCAACGGGCTCCGGACTTCCGGTCCCGCCTGTTCCTGTTCGGACTTCCGATCTTTGTCATAGGGATGCATATCGCGATCCTTTTCCTCTTCCTCCCGTACGAACAGTTCCTGGTCCTGATGGGGATAACCGTCGCGTACATACTCCCCCCCGCCGGGAAAGAGACCGCGATTCCGGTGGGAATCGCACTCGGTCTTCCCTGGTGGCTCCCGGCCATCGCGATCTCCCTGGTCGACTGCGAGCTCGGGCTTTTCATGGTCCTGAATTATGACCTGATCGAGAAGATCCCGCTTTTCGGGAGGTGGATCGCCACCCTTCGCGTAAAGGCCGGGGAGTTCGTGGGCAAACATCCGTGGTTTTCGAGGGCGGCATTCTCAGGCATTGTCATACTGGTGATGTCCCCTGTGCTCGGGAGCGGAGGGATCCGCGGCTCGATCATCGGGAGGATGCTTGGTCTTTCGAAGGGTGCAGTCCTCCTTGCGATCGCGATCGGGGCATTTGCAGGCTCCTTCGGGATCGCGCTCGGATTCCGTTATGTGTGGTCTGCGCTCGGAACAGATACACCCCTGAAAGCCGCGGTCCTCGGGGTAGTCGTTGCGGCTGCAATCGCAGGGTACCTCATTTACAGGTACAAAAAGAAGAAATCTTCCTGATGAAGCGGATTCCTATTCTGCCCCCGGGTCCCTGCCGG
>JAJRBP010000064.1 GCA_028679405.1 Methanoregulaceae archaeon
CACCTACATCCCAAAAAAGATCACGGCGATACCATACAACATAACCTTTATGCAAGATCGCGGGATCAGCAGGTGAATCCGGTGACAAGCTCCCAATTTTGAAATCCTTTACTTCTCGTGATGTGTGAGCGCCAAGAAGCCGGTATTATTCTTCCATGTTTCTTGGTGTGGCGCAATAGTTACGGCCGCATTTCTCGAAAAACTGTTGATGATAATCTTCTGCCAGATAGAATTCCGATGCGGGCTCTATTGCGGTCGTGATACGGCTCCTGAACCTGCCAGAGTTCTGTAACTGGGCCAATGCCTTCCCGGCTGCCGCCTTCTGTTCAGGGGAATGATAGAATATGACCGATCGGTATTGTCTCCCGATATCGGGACCCGGTCCCTCCAGGGTGGTGGGGTCGTGGATGTCGAAAAAAATTCCGAGGAGTTGTTCATACGATACGACTTTCGGATCAAATATCACCTGCACCACCTCGGTATGACCGGTATCTCCCTCGCACACCTGCATATAGGTCGGATCGGGGTCATGACCGCCCATGAACCCCGCTGCAGTCGCGACCACCCCTTTCACGCGCCGGAACCCGGCCTCGACTCCCCAGAAGCAGCCTCCCCCGAATGTTGCCCGTTCCAGGTCCTTTCCTTCCTCGTCGTCTGACATGCGCAATGCTCCCGGATTTCGATTACATATATATGAATACTACTTAGAGATCGTTCACCCTGCTCAGGGGCCTACCTGGCATCCCACGCTGTTGAGGTTCTGGTCGAGTCCTATAAAGGAGCAGTACCCTCCCGAGCAGGCGATTGCCCCGTCGGTATAATTTTTCAGGAGTTGTCGTTTGTTCCCGGTATCGGTCATCCAGGAATTAATTGCGGCGATCTCAATTCCATGTGTATAGCCATTCCACTGGCCGTATGCGTTCTCGCCCAGGTATATCCCGGGCGAGATCCCGAACCTTGTCTTGAGATTATCTGCACAGAGCCCTGTCTTCGGGTTCGTGTAATCGAGGTACTGGTAAGTAGACATGTCCTGGGCTCGCACCTCGGCGAGTTGGAAGAGCCTCGGATCGAACCTTATTATCTGGAGGCCGTTTGCACCCCTCACCAGGTTCAGGTACCGGATCGCATCCCTGGACTCCTCCTCTGTCGTGGTCGACTTGAAGACGTCCTTTGTCACCGAGCTGATGAGATTGCCCGTGGCGGTCACGGTTCCCTGAACTGCATCGACAACGAGGAAATGCGTGGGAGGGACGATCGAGATGATAAGGATGGCGAGGAGGATGCCTGCAAGGATCTTTACCCGTCTCCCCGAGAGAGACCAGCCGGATCCCTCCTCCTTCGCGGATCCATTCCCGTTATTGACTTTCCTGCCGTTCCCGAGTGAATATTCTTCGAGGTTCAGGCCCGATACGATCGCATCCATATCTTCCTGCCTGAGCGTATATCCTGACTCGGCAAACCTGAATTTGTCGACAAATGTATCTGCACTCACCACATGGAACCATTTTACCCGTCGCAGGTCGATCTGGCCTTCGGGGTATGAACTCCCGCTGCAAAAATACACCCAGGACTTCATCTTCTTCATCTGGTCTTCGTCGATGTGAGGGAAGTGCTCCCTGCAAATGACCTTCATCTTGTCGATAAAATCATGGCGGTGTGTTTTTGCCTGGATGAAAAGGTTCGGCAACGGCACCTTGCCATCCTCTGCTTCGACCTGCCACGGGCCGTTCTCGGATCCCCGCACGGTTCCTTTGAGTGCTTTTAATTCGATTATGAGCGGGCCGTTTTTGGTGAGAATAACGCAGTCGAGTTCACCGTTCGCTACCAGTACGTTGGTGAGGAGATAAATGGGCTCATCAGGGAAATCCTGTGAGAGGAGCGCCGCGATCTCTTTCAGCTGGCGATGTTCGTGTTCATATTTTGTCTTCTGGCCGCGAAAGAACCGTATGACCATTGAATGCTCCGTCCTGGTGCGGTGTGCAGGGTGATTGATATGTATACATGATCTCGTGAAGGATATAACTATTCAACCTGCCAAACCGGCAGGGAGATATACTTCCTCCGGGAGCGGGGTCGCCTCCGCGCGCCCCTGCCCCTTTACCCGTTGCGTGCGGAAGATACACGGATTATGCCCATCAAGCGTTATTGAAGGCCGGCCTCTGGCAGGAAAATTCCGCTATCGTCCGAAAAACCGCCAGAAACCTCCCGTTCTCTCATGGTAGAAGAGGGGATCTTTTTTCATGGTTTTGATATCCTCGATGGTCACAATCGTGTCCGGGTACTCCTGGTCCAGGATCGTGATGAGCTGGTCGGCCTCGCTTCGCGGCACGAGGACCAGGAGGACCGAAACCTGTGACCCGAACGAGCCCGAACCATCGAGTCTCGTGATACCGAACCCGCGGTCGCGCAGCGCGAGCATCATCGGTCCCGGATCGTTCTTCGCGATGATCCGGACGATCACGTTGCCGACCTTGAGCCTGTCCTCGAGGTCGATCCCGACTATTGTCCCGATCACGTACCCTGCGATGTAGGCGAGGATCCCGGGGATGTTGGTGAGGTGGGTGATGACGAGCCCGGTGCTCAAAAGCCAGATCGCCACTTCACCGGCCCCGATACCTGCTGCGAGATACTTGAACCCCTTGCTGATGTACACCTGCCTGATAGTCTTCAGGGTGGTCTCACCGATACGGGCGATCAGGATAACTGCGGGAAGGATTATCCATTCGAAGTATACCGGGTCCATATCTCGTGTACAGGCAGGACCACCCGACGGGGTATTCCGATCGCCTGCATCCTTTCAGATCCGGTTGCACCTGTCAGGATAAAACCCCGCTGATGCAGGTCGCAGAGAAA
>JAJRBP010000260.1 GCA_028679405.1 Methanoregulaceae archaeon
GCGACCCATGGTGCCGCTCCAATCTTCTCTGCATACTTAAGGTCGCCGGCACCCTGGTTCCAGTAGCTGACGTGCGGGTTCCCGGCGTTGTCGAGCCCGAGGGATGTGTACATCCCCGTGACGCCAGGGGCCTCGACGATAGCGAACTGCCATGGTCCGGCGCCATTCTTCCACGCATACTTCACGTCGTCACCGGCAAGGTAACTGATCCGCGGATATCCTGCACTATTCAGTTCCAGAGAATTACCCCGCCCGGTTTGTGTATTGAAGTCCACTGTCACGGTCTGCCAGGGGAGCGCCGCGTCTTTCCACGCATATTTCAGGTTATCAAACTTGTATTCAGATTTCCAGTAGCTGATCCTCGGATTATTCGCTCTGTCGAGGGCGATAGAAGTCCAGGTAAACTGTCCTATCGCTCTCTCGATAGTAGTGGTGTGCCACCCGGCAGCATTCTTCCAGGCATACTTCAGGGCATCGTTGGTATCGTCAAAATAACTGATCCGTGGATTTCTGGCAGTATCGAAAGCGAGGGAGGACCATTTTCCCACGAATCCGGGTGCATCCGCCACCGTTCTGTGCCACCCCGCTGCGTCCTTCCAGGCGTATTTCAGGTCACCGTTCGTGGCATCATAATAACTAATTCCGGGATTCCCGGAACTATCGAAAGCAAGGGAGGTGCCGTATATCCCTACAACCCCTGCATGGTCCACGGTAACGGTATGCCAGGCGGCACTCACCGGAAACCCGATGCCGGTCATCATTCCGATGAGAATGATGAATAATATCACTTGTGAATAGTTTTTCATGAAATCCCCTCCTGAAGAGCAAAGGGGGAGAAGAGACCGGGGATGGACAGTGGAAAACTGCAACAGCTAGGTGGTCTGGCGAGAACCCCCCCCAATTCACTTCAAGGGGGGAGTTCTCTGGCAAATATTTAAATATTTTTAATTGTCTCCCGATCTCATCCTGAACAGGAATACCCTTTTCCTTGCCCTGGATGACTCTTTTGCGAATAAATCGCGGGTTAGTCGGATCGGCCCGGGCTGAAATGGAATATTCCGTTCACAATCGCTGCGAGGATGACAAGACAATTCAGGGATTTGAACATCACTGCCAATAATCGTGGCAGTGGATTTCCGTTTGGTCCCTCAAAGGAGCCACCGCTGGTTTCGTAAATACGGGGGGCGGTTCCTGTCCGGCCACTGATGACCAATCGCGGAACTCAGCGGTCAACTTCAGTGATCCCAGGAACGAGCCCTGAGATCTCCTCGACGATCCGGTTCTTGATCTCCGGGCGCCTCTTGGGGTCTGTGAAATACTTCACGACCATGAGGACCTGGTACGTGTCGATATGGACGTAGACGGTCGGCTTCGCCTCGAAGTCGGGGAGGAACTTCCTTTCCCCGAGCCGTTCTATTTCCTCCATCACATGCCCCTCGATATCGCGGGTATGCTTCTCCACCACGTCGAGGAGGGCCTGCCTGGTCTTCCCGATGTCGACCGTGAAGGGGAACGCGATCCTGACCTCGTCCTCCATGAACGAGAGGTCCCGGGTCGTGTTCGTGACCATCTCCCTGAACAGGATCCCGTTCGGGACGGTGGTGACATTCCCGCTCGGGTGGTCCCCAGACTCCTCGTCAAGCTGCATCAGGGTGGTCCGGAACACCCCGATGTCCATCACGATCCCGTATACGCCCTTGATCTTGATCCTGTCCCCGACCCGGTAGACCCTGGTGATGAGGAGAATCAGGCTCCCGACCACGTTCTGGATCAGGTCGCGGAGGGCCACGAAGATCGCCCCCCAGATGATACCGATGATCAGCACGATCTGGCCGGGGTCCTGCTCCCAGACAAGGAGGCCGAGAAAGAGACCGAGCATGAGGAGGAAGGCCGAGAAGATCCGGACCGCGGTGAAACGGGAGACCTCGTCCGGGATCTTCCGGACGATGAGATACACGCCGATCGTATACAGGACGAGGACGATGATCGCGACGCAGAGCGTGTCAAAGATCTTTTCGACGATCTCGTTGGCAAAAGGGCTCTCGATGATGATGGTAATGTCGGGGGCCAGGTCCTCGCTCGAGAGGATCTCCGCGAGGACCAGCACCCCCATCATCGCAAGGATGATCGCGAAGAGGAGGAGGAAATACCGCAGCGGAAGGACCGGTGATCGCATCATCCTTGGATTTATAAAACCTGACCTATCAATCTGTCTGTTTTACCTGATATTCACAGGTGCGAAGAGTGGTGAGGTACTAAAGTATCCCGGAAGAGGCACCGATGGCCTAGCCTGGGTTATACCGGAAAATCGCCTTGAAAAGGCATGACTGGCTTGTAAAATCATCGCTCACAAAAAAAAAGAATTTATGTTGCGTACACGAAGATCGTGCTCCTCGCGACAGAACTCTTCAGCCGGCCTGTCACAGGATCGGTTTTCAGGACGGTCAGGCTTGGTTTGTATACTCCGGGGAGCTGGTAGGTATGAACAGGGTTATGTCCCGAATCCTTAAACCCGTCCCCGAAATCATACTGGTAGAAGGTCGGGTTCCCGATTGACTCATCCGTGAAGGTAACCGCGAGCGGTGCGGTCCCGTTGATCGGCGATGCGGAGAATCCCGCGATCGGAGGCAGAGTGATTGCGCGGCCGACTGTTATCGCGTCCTTTTTTACCGCCACGCTCTTCTGGAGGGAACCCGCGGAGGTGTTAAATTTCAGGATGGTCTGGGTGATGGTATACGTCCCGGAGGACCGGTACGTGTGCACCGGGTTCCTTGCAGTATCCCCAAACCCGTCCCCGAAATCATAAAAGACGAAGGTCGGGTTGCCGGTCGAAGTGTCGTTACAATGGACTGTCATTGGGGCAAAGCCGAACACGGGAGTGACGGTGAAGTCCGCGGAGAACGGAGGCCTGGTCCCTGCCCGGATGAAATCGGGTTTGACCTCGGATCCGTTCTGGCAGGCGCTGTTCGATTCATGGAGGGTGACGGTGTAGGTCCCGTCATTGATGTACGTGTGGACCGGGGAACGCTCTTCGGAATAGCTTCCGTCCCCGAAGCTCCAGTTCCAGACCTCGGCGACGCCGATCCCGTGCCTTGAGAACGCAACGGTCAGCGGGGCAGGTCCCCCGGTCACGTTCGCGATGAAGTCAGTGATTATCGGTTCCTTTGGCGCGGTGAGGTTTGCGTAAAGGTCGGCCGTCTCGTCTTTCCCGGGGAACTGCGTGTTGTTCTGGGTGAGGGGGAAGTACCCGCACTTTTTCACGGTGAACGTCATGACCGGGGTGCAGGTCGTGCAGGTCTGGACGAGGAGGGTCCCGTTCAGGATTGTTCCCTCAAACCAGTCTCCGTTGAAATATACTTCTGCACCCTCGACATTCGAATGGATGAGATAGTACGCCTTGTCGCCTCCGGTAATGGGCGGCTCCAGTGCCGTGATATACCCTGGCTTTTTCAGCGTACTGGTTCCTGCGCCGTTGCTCACCGTGAGGGTGACGTTGTAGGTTCCGTTTACTGTGTAAGTGTGGACCGGGTTCTTCACTGTCGCGTTCGGTGATCCGTCCCCGAATCTCCACTGGTATCCTAGCGGGCCTGCCCCGGTCGAGGAGTCTGTGAACTGCACGGTGAGCGGGAGGAACCCGGTTGTCGTGTTCGCGGTGAAGTTCGCGACCGGGGAAGTCCCGGAGGAACCGATCGCGTAGACATTGCGGTCATTGCTTCCGAAATACACGATACCGTCTGCAACGGCGGGGCTCGATAATACCCGGTTGCCGGTCGTATAGTCCCAGAGGAGTGCCCCGGTGGACGCGTCGAGGGCATAGGTGTTGTTGTCCCAGGATCCGATATAGACGACTCCGTCCGCGACGGCCGGGCTTGACGATACGCTGTTGCCCGTCGTGAAGGTCCAGAGGAGTGCCCCGGTGGACGCATCGAGGGCATAGGTGTTGTTGTCCGGGCTCCCGATGTAGACGACTCCGTTCGCCACTGCAGGGCTCGAATAGCTTGACCGGTACGATCTCACCGACGTGTCGGTAATCGTTTTCCAGAGGAGTGCCCCCGTGAACTCGTCGAGGGCATAGGTGTTGTTGTCCGAGCTTCCGAAATAGACGACCCCGTTCGCGACCGCAGGGCTTGAAAAGATATTGCTCCCGGAGGCGTAGCTCCAGATCGATGCACCGTTCCATGCGTCGAGTGCATGGAGCGTGCCGTAATAGCTCCTGATAAAGACGATGCCGTCCGCCACGGCCGGGCTTGAAAATATGTCCCTGTCGTACCCTTCAGGTAAAGAGATGGTGTAGTTCCAGATGAGATCGCCTCCTGCCGCATCGAATGCATAGACATTCCCGTCCTGGTTGCCGATGTAGACAATCCCTTCGGATACGGCCGGGCTCGAACTTATCGAGCTCCTCGTGGTCGTTTGGTCATCAACGTAGTATTTCCAGAGGAGTGCCCCGGTGGATGCATTGATCGCATGGATTTTATTCCGCATTCCTCCGATGTAGACGATGCCGTCCGCCAAGGCAGGGCTGGAACTTACATAGTCCATACGCTCGGTGGTATTGTATTTCCAGAGGAATGCACCGGTGGAGGCGTTGAGGGCATAGAGGTGGCTGTCCTGGCTCCCGATATAGACGACACCATCAACGACGGCGGGGCTGGAACTCACCGGGCCCCCTGTCGTGTAATTCCAGAGGAGCGTCCCGTCCGGCTTTGTTCCCCCATCGTCGTAGACTCCGGTGTTATGCAGGTCGGACCGGAACCTCCATGCCTTTTCGTCCGGCAGAATGTCCCGCACGTGCAGGAACAGGCGGTTGGACAGTTCTGAAGTATAACTGTCGTATACCGAAATATTGACGAGGCGCGGTTGTGCGATCATCCCTGATGAGACCCGGACGGTCAGGTGTCCGGGATCGACGTACTGGGTCCTGACCCCTCCCCCGTTCCAGAGGACAGTGGTATTGGTAGTGAACCCGGTGCCGTATACGTCGAGGGTGAACCGGGCGCCACCCTCCGTCACTTCAGGGGGATTGAGCGAGGAGAGCGAGAGCCCGGTCGTGGTCGCGGTGTCGTTCACCCAGGTTTCGTTGACTCTCCCGTCCTCCCGTACCGTTCTCGTCCCTATCGTATAGGCGGTCGAGGGCGCAAGCCCGGTGGCGGTCCAGGACTGTACCCCTTTCGTCACGTTGCCCCGGAAGACCCCGTCGAGGTACACCATGACGTGGGAGAACCCGGTCGAGGCGGGGTCGGTCCACGCCCACGAGATCCGGAGCTGCTGCGTCGAGGTGGCGTGGAGATCGGTCACACTCCCCGGCGGCTCGTCAGGAAACGTCCCGAAGGCGTAGAGACTGCCGTTGTCGCTCCCGATGTACACCATCCCGTCGGCGACCGCAGGGCTCGAGAAGGTGTTACCCATCACGTAGTCCCAGAGGAGGGTACCGTCCGATGCGTCGAGTGCGTGGACGCTCTTTCCGCCATAGTTCAGACTACCGGCATAAACGACCCCGTTCGCGACCGCGGGGCTCGAATATACGACCTCCCCCGTATCGTACTTCCAGAGAAGTGCGCCGGTGGAGGCTTCGAGCGCATAGAGACAGTGGTCGTAACTGCCCACATAGACGACTCCGTCCGCGACGGCCGGGCTTGACCTTACCTCGTCTCCGGTCTTGTACCTCCATTGGAGCGCCCCTGTCGATGCGTTGAGCGCGCTGAGGTTGCCGTCGTCGCTCCCGATGTAGACCGTGCCGTTCACGACGGCGGGGCTTGAGTCGACCTCTGATCCCGTCGTATAGTTCCAGAGGAGCGCTCCTGTGGATGCGTTGAGCGCGTAGGCGTTCGTGTCCTCGCTCCCGAAATACACCACCCCGTTCACGACGGCAGGACAGGTCTCGATCCAGGCACCTGTCGGATACTTCCAGGAGAGTCCGCCGGTCGAAGCGTTGAGCGCGTAGAGGTTCCCGTCAAGGCATCCTGCATAGATGGTACCTCCGGCGATCGCCGGGCCCGAGGCGAAACTGTCATCGCCCTGGAAATCCCAGAGGAATGCTCCGGAAGCGGCATCGAGCGCGTAGAGTTTATGATCCCCGCTTCCGGCATACACCACCCCGTCGGCAACTGCAGGGCTTGAGTGGACCCCCGATCCGGTGGCATATTTCCAGAGGAGAACGCCGGTCCCTGCGTCGACAGCGTAGATGCAGGTGTCATCGCTGCCGAAGAACACCACGCCGTTCACGACGGCCGGGCTGGAGCGCACCATATCTCCGATGGGAAATGTCCAGTTGAGGTCGCCCGCCGGCCGCCTGCCGCCATCGTCGTACACGCCGGAGTTGGAGAGGTCGGACCGGAATTTCCAGGCCGGAACGGCTGTCGCCGTCGCGACACCCAGTGCCGCGATCACCAGGAGCGGGATAAGGACCCTGACCAGCCGGGTCCAACCGGCGATCTGGTATTCCCGACCGATGCGGTCCCGCACCGGTCCTGTAGTGCCACGTGCATAACCTGAATAAACCTGAAGTGTCGCCATACTATCCCGTAATAGTAAAATACAGGTGACCTCTGTAAAAGCATTTGTCCATCGGCGGACTCGCAGGCGGGGCTTTCGTCCGGATGAGAAGGTCGTCCTCACCAGATCCGGATTTCAGGACAATATACAGGGCTATGTTCGCGGTCGCCTCGAATTCAGCCCGGCCCGGTGAGAAGGATCTGCCATAACGTTTGGAGAAAAAAACGAAGTATCAGGGGCTTTCACACCACACGGGCCACCACGATCCGCCATTCCGTCCCGTGGAGGCCGGCGGTTGTCCAGAATGCAGACTTCCTGACAGCAGGGCCGCCGCCAGCCGGAGTGAAGGTGTACGTGCCGGTTCCCGAAGGCTCTGTCGCAATCCGTTTCGTGAGCGCAACCAGTTCGGGATAACCGGCGAAGGCCGGATCGGTCAGCATGTTCCGGCCGACGAGGTCTCCGGGTTCCCGGTCGTAGATCAGGCGGCCACCGGTGTCGATCGCCCAGGCCGTCAGGTCAGTGCCGGTAAGGATTTGATCGGCATTGCCGGCGATCACTGCCGCGGGGTCGAACAGCAGCCCTGCGAGGCCGAGATACGCCCCCGTGCCGTCCGTTACCGGCCGCTGGATCGCGGCGGCGTCGAACCCCTCTGCGGCGGGAAATACCTCCGTCAGCTGGGGTTTTCTCTCGCGTAAGGATTTACGGTTGTGGCTCTCGTTGCCCACTTCCGCCCCGATCACCCCGGAATATTTCGCGGGGCCGGCTGCCACTATCCGCCCCTCCGGTGTCATCGTGACGGCGTCCGTCGCGTAGGGCAGCGATGCCACCATCTGTGCGAGCTTTGAGTCTGCCGCCGGACCTGAAATACCGGTATGGCCCAGGTCGGTCGCCGCCAGAGAGAGGGCGAGGTCCATCTCAAGGAGACTCCCGTTCACACCCGAAGCCAGCCGGGTCAGTACGGCGAAGGGATCGGCGGGCGGGACCGTGATCGTTGTCGTGACTGACGGTATTCCACCGGGCGAAGGTGGCACCGACGTGCACCCGGCAACAAGCACCAGGACGAGGATCGGTACGATAAGGGAACGGCCGTCGTTCATGATGAGGATCTTGGAACAGGCGAAAATAAGTGGATCGGTCTTTTTTCGGTGGTGAGAAAAGATGGATTTTCCTGTCCGACGACAATCCCGCAGTGTCCAGGTCTCAGCCGGTTTTTTGCACCCTCCACGCCCCATCCGGTACCCCGAGCTCGAACCTGATTCCACTGCCTGCTCCTCCCGTCTCTTTGAGAGAGATGCCGGTGATCGAGAGGATCTCCCTTGCGAGGAACAACCCGGACCCGCCGAGGTTGGCGGGCTGAATCGTGAAGATTTGTTCCTTGTCAGTTTCCGGAATGCCGGGGCCGTTGTCCTCGATCAGGACCGTGATGCCACCTGAGTTCTTTTCATAGGAAAGTCTGACCTCGCTTACTCCCGCGCCCCGGGAGAGGATATACTCCATGATGTTGAGAAAAGCCCGTTCGAGCATGGGATCGGCATACAACTCAAGATCGTCAAGCTCCACCTTGTGCACGATCCCGGAAAAATCCCGGTGGGAGATCGCGCTGATGAACACGTAGTTCACGTCCTGCCACTTCGGCTGGCCGATTCCCATGTCCTGGTAATTCTTTGCAAAGACCATGGAATCTCCGACGGAGCGGAGGATCGCCTTTCCCTTGTCAAGATACGTGTGTGCGGTCCCGCTGCACCCGCTCCTGGAGAGTTCGATGAGACCTGAGAGGGAAAATATCCCGCTCTGGATCTCCTGGAACGTGAGTTCGTTCAACAGGCTCAGTTTCTTCCTCGCCATCATGAGGGCCTGGTCGTTCTTCCCAAGCTCCAGGTAGTTACCCCGAAGCTCCTCCTCCGCGGCGGTCAGCTGCGCGTAGGCGGCCTGGAGTTCATCGTGCTGGCGGCGCAGTTCGCCGGTCTTCCGCCGGACCTCGCGGCGAAGCACCACGCTCATGATCACGAAGAGGGCGACGAGCCCCGCTGTCATGCCAAAACCCCACAAAATGTACGGCGGGATTACCCAGCCGGCTTTCTCGCCGAACCATTTCTGCATCGTCTGGCTGTAGTACGAGGAGGGATCTCCCTTCTCCCTCTCGAGGTAGCGGTCGATTGCGACCAGGAGGTCCTGGTTCTTCCCCCTGGGTACGGCAAACCCGAGGGAGTTGGGGTAGAACATCACCGGGGTTGCAGGGAGACCGTATTTCTTGGCGGATTCCTGGCCTGCCACGCGGGACGCGACGGCGGCGTCCTCGTTCCCCGCAGCAGTTTCTGCAAAGACCTCGTCGAGAGTATCCTTCTCGACCACGACCGGGTGTATGTTGAATTTATCGGCGTTCTCCCTGAAGGCGACGGCATTGATGTCTCCTCTCAGGACCGCCACGCGCTTCCCGTCGAGGTCGAGGATGGTGTTGATCCTCTTTCCTGGCGCCGCGTAGATCTGGGCCCACGTCGACACCGCTGATTCGCGGTTGAAATCATAGACCTTTTGACGTTCCGGGGTGTCCGTTATCGCCACAATGAGGTCGATTTCGCCGGCCGCAAGGCGGTTTAAGTTCTCCTGGAACGAGCCCCTCACGTAGACGATGTTCCAGCCCTCCTTCGTGGCGATGTCCCGGATGAGGTCGATGAAAATGCCTGCAGGCTGCCCGTTCTCGTCCGTGAAGAGCGAGGGCTTGATCTCATGCATCCCGAGCCGGACGTCGCGTGGGGCAGCAGCCGCGGGCGGGAGCACTGCGAGAACGATCAGGGTGACTGCGAGAAGCAAAGCAATACGCGTCCGGTAAGACCGGAAGCGGTCGTGTTCCGGGGTAGAACCCATGCACCGTCAACCTGGAGCTGGAAAAACCGGCCCCGGATTTTCCAGCACCTGTGTATAGTTAGCAGGTGGTGAGATTCGTTTTTATTCGTTGTGGACAGGCCGAACGTTCTGTGAGATCTTCTTTCAAAAGAGCACTACCTTTTTACACCGTCGCGGGGATTTTCCTGTAGGGGTCCATAATGAACGGCAGACCTGCAGGAGAGCCGGCCCCGGCCGATCGGAAGGACGGGAGCAGGACGGGAGATGCACGGGTAAAGGGAATTACGTTTTTTCAGGCCGTGTGGGTGTATTTTGGAGTTATCGGCGGCTATTTTACGTACGGGGTTTCACGGATTTTCGGCAGGTTCTTCCGGTTTTTAAGGACAGGCTGGAGACCGGTTGTGCTCTGGTTTGTCGCCAGCATCGTCATCACCCTCCTCGTCATGCAGATTATCGGGCATACCGGCACCCAGGTGGCGGGGACCCAGTCTGTCGCAGAGACCCAACTTACCGGAGTAAACCTTACCGATGTAAACCTCGCCGGTGTTGGCATCACCGGTGCAAATCTCACCGGGGTCGAGGTCACGGGCACCGATGTCTCCGGGTTGAATCTCACCGGAGTAGACCTGACCGCGGCGAATCTCAGCGGGGCAAACCTCGCCGCGTCGAACCTCACCGCGGCCGGACTTACGGGGCTCGCAGGACTGGCATCCGCCGAATCGTCACCCGCAA
>JAJRBP010000189.1 GCA_028679405.1 Methanoregulaceae archaeon
CCGGGAACTGCGGCAGAAAATATTATCAGGACGATGCCCGACGGCCTGATCCTGGCAGACGCTGACATGACGATCGTCACTGCAAACCAGGCTGCGGCAAAGATCTTCCGGGAACAGGAGAAAGACCTCCCCGGCCGTTCCATCTCGACCCTTCTCCCGGCTGCCACCTGTACGGTGATACGGGACACCATCCGGGAAAAGGGACTCCTTTCGGACCTCGAAGCAGTCCTCGAACGGGACGAATACGCCGTGGTAAGCATCGCAGGATCACGTGTCTCGGACCCCGGAGGGGAGCCTGCGGGAATTGTCCTGATAGTAAGGGACATCACGAGCAGGAAAGCATCCGAACGGGCCCTCCACCTTGCCAGTGAAAAGATCTCGCAGCTGAGCCTCCTCACAAGTCACGATATCTCCAACCTGGTGACCGCCCTGCACGGGTACCTGGTGCTTCTGAAAAATTCAATGACCGATCCGGTCTGCAACCCGTACATTGCCTCGAGCATCGGGATCCTTGAGAAGATCACCCGCCACCTGCAATTCTCCCGCCAGTATCACGAGATCGGCTCCCACCAGCCGATCTGGCAGCCGCTTGCTGCGATGATCGACAAGGCCGCCAGGGACGTCCCCCACGAACGGGTTGGGATCGTGTCACATGTCACCGGGGTGGAGGTCTATGCAGACCCGCTCGCGGGAAAGGTTGTCTATAACCTGCTCGAGAACGCGCTCCGGCATGGGGAACACCTGACCACGATCCTCATATCGGCGCAGGAAGGGGGAGGAGGGGAATTTCTTGTGTTTTTCGAGGACAACGGCACCGGGATTGCGGAGTGCGAGAAGGAACGCATCTTTTCCCGGGGGTACGGAAAGAATACCGGCATCGGCCTCTCCCTCTCCCGTGAGATCCTCTCGGTGACCGGTATCGGTATCGTTGAGAACGGGGTGGCAGGCAGGGGGGCACGGTTCGAGATACGGATTCCTCCCGGCGCGTGGAGATACCTGGCAGGACCTTTCCGGGAATCTCCTGAATCCTGAGGGCTGATTGTCCGGTATCCGGTGATCCGGCGGTTGCGAAAGGACTGATTAAAATCCTGATTTAGTCCTGGCCGGATAACGGAGAGCCCTTCCCCGGCCTCGTCTCCGGAGCGATCTTCGCACTGCAGCCTTGAGAACGGGGGGATGAGGGAGAGATGATTATCTTTAAGGAAAAAGGCGGGGCGGGGTATCCCTCCCTTGTCTCACCTCGTATAGACCAGCACGCTCCCCAGGTTATCCCGCACCGAGAGAGTCTGGTTGGAGATTACCACGTAACTCGTGGCGTTCTGGAGGATCTGGAAGTAGACCGCCTCGATGCTGCTCGTACCCTCGCAGTACATAAGGGTCGAGATTACCGGGCTGATCGAGATACCCTTCCCGAAGGCATCTGATCTCCCGGCGAGGGTATAATCGGCGCCATACCCGTTGCACCCCCCGTTCCCTCCGACGTGCCCGGCTTCGTCAAAGGTCGCGGTGATCCGGGCGTTCAGGATGTCCAGCGGGGCGGAACCTCCCTGCATTCCGATCTCACGGATCGTCCAGGTACCGAGGAGGTCCGGGTCGACAACCGGGCCGGGAGGTGTGTTCATCGTGGAGGGCACCGGCAGAGTCGGAGTCTGGGTTGCCACAGGGGGCGGCTGGGTCGTCGTGCACCCTGCCACGAGGAGGCAGAGAACGATACAGAGTGGAATAAAGATCGCGAGTGACTTCATCGGGATACCATATCTTCTCCCCATATATGAGCGATTCGGTCAGGCATGATGCGGGACCTTCAATCCCATGGGAGAATCATTCAGTCCCCGGTTCAATCGTCGCTTCCCGTTGCCTTCCGATACCTTTCTTCGAGCTGACCCGCATGGCGGTTCAGACTGGTATCGATCTTTTCCTTCATGCGTTCCAGCGAGACCCTGGCATTTTTCCAGTCGGTAATATCCTGTATCCCTTCGATCGTACCGATCCTGGTCCCGTCCGGACCGATGAACGGGCCGGCTCTTCCGAACACGTACAGGTCCTGCCCGCCTTTGAACGAGGGGATGTAGCTCTCGGCTACCAGGGAGTTCTCTACGCGGCGCACACCCGGATATTTTTTTGCCAGAAGGGAATCGGATACGTGCATCAGATCCGTAAGGATCGGTTTGTTCCCACTGAATACGGAGAACGCAGATGGATAATCGGTGGTACCGATGATCCTCTCCCGGTCCGCCCCCGTCACGATCTCCATCGCCCTGTTCCAGGCAATGACCTTTTTCTTCCTGTCGACCACGAACATCGCATCGGGAAGGTGATCGATCGTATCCTGGACTACCTCGGGAAACCGGACCCCGGTCTTCGTGGATACGCCCCGGAGCCCGTCCATTGCCATCCCCCGGGTTCCCAAATTGCTCCCTGCCCCCGTGAAAAACGAGTGCCCGGCCCCGGGATATTCTCTGACCAGCCCGATGATACCGCCCCTGGGGAGGCATGGATCGTTATCGATGAGGTTTCCGAAGAACATCACGTCGAAGAGCGTCCCGTCCTTTTTCCGGCCCTTCATTTCCCCATCCCACCTCCGGTTTATGCGCAGGGCTTCGGCAACCGGGGGGATCCTTCCCCTGACCCTGGATCTCGGGATGCATGAGTCGATGAGTTTTCCAAGCAGCTCATTATCACTGGAATAACCGAACAGCGAGAGGAATGCGCGGTTCGCGAACGTAATCCTCCCCATCCGGTCATAAATAACGAACGGGCAGGCGGAAGCTGCTACTCCGCATTCGGTAATGATCATCTCGACTTCACGTTCCCGGAGCCCTGATATGTCCCGTCCGACCGACTGGACCTCTGCACCATCCCTGTCCGTGCCCGGGATACACCTGTTTTTCCACTGGATCCAGCGGGTCTCCCCGGTATCGAAGA
>JAJRBP010000198.1 GCA_028679405.1 Methanoregulaceae archaeon
CATGAGGACGATACTTCCATCGGGCAGGACCACTGCCGAGTGGTAACCGCGGAGCTCCCAGCCTGCGTCAGAACGTACCCGGGTCCAGGTGGACCCCGCGTCGGTCGACCGCCACACGTCGTTGTATGCCTGCGATACGCCATATCCGCCCATGATCACGATGCTGCCGTCGGGTAATACCACGGCCGGAAATCCGCTCCTGGCAGCCCACCCGGGGCTTGCGTTCACGCACGTCCAGGTGGACCCCGCATCGGTCGACATCCATACGTCGTTGAATCTATTTCCCCAATAGTCGGATCCCCCCATGATCACGATGCTGCCGTCGGGTAATACCACGGCCGGGAATCCCGACCTGGCTGCCCACCCGGGGCTTGCGTTCACGCATGTCCAGGTAACCCCTGCATCGGTCGACTGCCAGACGTCGTTGTATATCTGTATATCGCGGAACCCGCCCATGATCACGATGCTTCCGTCCGGAAGCACGACCCCCGCATGATCCGCCCGGGGAGGCCATGCAGCCTCCTCGGCCGCGCATTTCCAGGTAACCCCCCGGTCTTTTGAGAGCCATACGTCATTGAGGTATCCGGCATCGGAACTAAACCCGCCCGCCACGACGATCCTTCCGTTGGGCAGCACCAACCCGGGGAACAGGCTGCGTGGAATCCACTTGTCCCCGGAGAAATCATCGGGGCTCACCTGTACCCAGTTCCTTGTCGTGTAGTTCTCATCCCCGAAGTACCAGGACCATCCGGTCGCCCCACCGGTGGAAGCCCCGGAAAAATTTACTTCCAGGCGTTTCACATTGGTCTGGCTTCCCGTGAAGGAAACGGACTGACGGACCGGGATAATCCGCGTGGAGTTCGCATATCCTTCGCTGTTCCCGGCCTGGAATGTCACCCGCCAGATCCCGGCGACCGTATAGGTATGCGTCGGATTCTGTACCCGGGAAGAGGCCGTTTCGAGGATCCATACGTCATTTCGGTCTGATGTGGAGGATTCGCCGCCCATGAGGACGATCCTCCCGTCAGGAAACATCACGCTGCTGTGGTACTTCCGGGCATCCCACCCGGCCGACTGGTCCTGGATCACCGTCCAGGTTCCCCCGTTATCGGTTGACCTCCACATGGAGTTTACGAAATTCTGGAAATTTCTGCGCCCCCCGATCGCGACGAGGCTTCCGTCCGGCAGTGCATGGCTCGTGTGCGCGTACAGGTAGTCACCCGTCGTGTCCGGGAAATTTTCCGTCTGCTCTGACCAGTTTACCCCCCCGTTGGAAGAGATCCACACATCCCAAAGCGCTCCGGGAACGGGATTATATCCTCCCGAGATAACGATACTCCCTTCGCGCGTCACAAGTGCTGACTGCGAGTCCCGGGACCATCCCAGGTCGTGAAGATTTTCGCCGAGGAGTGTCCACGTGGCTCCCTGATCGGTGGATCGCCACGTGTCCTTCATGTAATCCGCACCGGAGCTCCCGCACATCAGGGTGAGGTTTCCGTCCGGCAGTACGACGCCTGAGGCGCGATGGCGGGGTGACCAGCCGGGGGTGGAATTCACGCGGGTCCAGGTGACCCCGTGGTCGGTGGACCGCCACACATCGCTCATCATGGTGCCGTCGGAGTTCCCGCCTGCGACGACAATGTTCCCATCCTGGAACGCAACCGCGGTGAGGCCGGACCTTGCCGACCACCCGGAGCTTGCGTTCACACAGGTCCAGGTCCCCCCGGCATCAGTCGACCGCCAGGTATCGTTGAAGTAGAGGGTACCGGTTCCTGTGTTGTGCCGGCCCCCCATCAGGACGATGCTGCCGTCGGGCAGCAGGACGCTTGCATGACCGCTCCGGGCGGTCCAGTTTGCGGCTGCGGTTTTCCGCACCCAGCTCTTCTCCGAGTACTTCTCATCCCCGAAATACCAGGACCATATAGTCGGGGAACCGGTCGAGGTATCCGTGAACGTGACGTTCAACGGTGCATTTCCTGACTCCGGGCTCGCAGTGAACTGTGCGACCGGCACCGCTGCGGCACCGGAGGCGGCAATCAGTCCTGCGATCAGTACGAACAAGAGTGCTTCGTATGCGGGCGACATAATCTGTGTTACTCCCTCGCGAGGCAGATCTTGTTTCTGTTCCCGGCAACCGGGATTCCCGTGATGGAGACAGAGATAGGTGGACTGATGGACCTGTCCGGGAATCCCTGGACCCCGGCAGATATGATCCTTCCCCGAAAATACCCCCTTTCTGACCTGAAATCTGCCCAATCAGCGATTGACTGTTACTCCTTCCGGTGTGATGATAAATGTTTCTTTATTGAACGTCGGGGTAAAACGCCGGTTCTTCACGCCACGGAAACGACAGTATCTGCAAAAATGGGAGGATCAGATAACTCTCTGCTTCAGCGTCCCGGTACTCGCCCTGAAGTTCTTATCGCCCGAATAGATCGCTTTCACCGTGTGCGCACCCGTCGCGAGGGTCGATATCGCCCGGCTTACCGCTTTCCCGGTCGCGGTCAGGGTGACCTTCGGGCCGGACTTCACGCCGTCGACCATGAACTGCACCGTCCCGGTCCTCGTCCCCTTCCCAGGGCTGACGGGCTTCACGGTCGCCGTGAACCGGACGGCATCTCCCCGGTGCGACGGGTTGTGCGACGAGGTGATGGTGGTATTTGAGGATGCCTTCGTAACGGTCTGCCTGATGGAGGGGCTCGTGCTCGAGAGGAAGAGTGAATTCTTCCGGAAGGTTGCGGTGATGGTGTAGACTCCCGGTGTGAACGCCTTCGTCAGGCTGGCCTTACCACCCGCGAGTACCGAAGTACCGAGAGCCTTCGTCCCGTTCCTGAACACGACCGTCCCCGACGGGGTTCCGGCAGGTGACCTGACGGTGGCGGTCAGGGTCACCTTCTCTCCCGATACGGTCCTGTTCCGGGAGGTCGTGAGTGCGGTCGTGGTCGAATTATCAGGGAGCACCTCAAACCCACCCGCCAGCACTCCGCCCTGCCCGTCGTGGTTGGTGACCACGACATCCCAGTTCCCGGGCTGCTTCCCGGTGATGTCGAGCCGGCAGGTGATCTGCGTCGGGGAGACGACGGCGACGTTCGTGGCCGTGATATTCGCAAAGCCGGCCCTGGTCAGGTTGACCGACGGGACGAACGAGGTGAAGAACCCCGTGCCCGTGATAGTCGCACCGTTCACCGCCGTCACATTGCGACCAGAGGCCGGTACGATGCCCGTAACTGCCGGGGCGGACCGCGACGGGGTGATCGTAAAACCGTTCGCGAGCGTCGCCGACTGGCCGTTCGCGTCCGAGACCACGACGTCCCACCGGCCGGGCATCCGGTCGTTTAAGTCGAAGGTGCAGTTGACCGTCGCCGGAGAGGGGGACACGAGGTCGTAGGCCGTGATGTTCGGGAACCCCGCCCGCGTCAGGTTCACGGCCGGGGAGACCAGGTCGCGGAAATACTCGAGGGAGAGACTCGTCCGGACCGTTTGTGCATCGGTCCCGGTACCGGGGGTGATCGACTTCAGGACGGAGGCGGGAGCGACGACGGAAAATCCGCCTTCAAGCGCTCTGCACTGTCCGTCGGAATTGGTCACCGTGACGTCCCAGGCACCGACCTCGTCCCATCCGAGCCCGGTCAGGTCGAACGTGCAGTTGATCTGCTCCGGCGAGGGCGTCTCGATGTCGTAGGCCGTGATGTTGGCAAACCCGGTACGCGAGAGGTTCACGACCGGTTTCACCGCTCCCGTCGTGAAGTTGGTGCCCGAGAGGTTCGTGATCCTGACGGTCTGTGAAAAGGTGCCCGTCTTCGGGACGATGCCGAGCGGGACCGGGGGTGGCACGAGCCTGA
>JAJRBP010000029.1 GCA_028679405.1 Methanoregulaceae archaeon
TCCCGCTGACGATCTGCCTGGTCTCTCCCCCAATATCAACCTGGAGCCTGAGAAGTTTTTTTGATTTCGGTACATTTTCTGCACTCCTGATCACCCCTGTCCTGATATCCATCCGGCAAAAATCCTCGATCGAGACAACAGGGGTGACTGACTCCTTTTTCTGTGCCTCCTCCACGCGCCTGGAAAGAAGCTGTTCGAGTTCCGAGATGAGCCCGTCATCGAGTTTTGCGAAAAGCGGCCTGGGTACGGGTAGAGGCCCTGAGGCGAGGTTGTCCAGTCCTTCCCCGATCCTGTGGTCCTGTATCCTGCCGGTATAACCCAGCATCTCCCAGACGTCCTGGCTTGCGGTTGGCGTAACCGGCTCCATGAGGAGTGCAAGGGCCTTGACGAGCTGCAGGCAGTTCCTGATCACCTGTTCTGCAGATTTGAAGTCGGTTTTTACCAGTTTCCACGGAGCATTCGACTGTATGTAGTTATTTCCGTATGCCGCGAGCGCCATGGCAGCATCCACTGCATTCTTGAACTCGAATGCCTTCATCGCTTCGTCAACTGCGGCCTGGCTTTTCGCAATCACCTCGATAATCGCCGGATCTGCAGGAGTGTCCGGAATCCCGCCGAATTCCTTGTTGGCAAAGAAAAGTGTCCGATACACAAAGTTGCCGTAGGTATTGACCAGTTCGTTGTTGACCCGCTCAGAAAATACTTTCCACGAGAAGTTCAGTTCCTTGGTGTGGTTCGTGTACGAGAGGAGATAATACCGCAGGTAGTCAGGCGAGAGTCCCCGGTCGAGGTAATCCTCGTTAGCCCAGACCACGTAACCCCGCGACTTCGAGAACTTGTGGTCGTCGACCTTGACCATGCCGCTCGCGACGACTGCATGGGGGACCCCGTACCCGGCCCCTTTGAGGAGGGCGGGCCAGAAGATGCAGTGATGGTAAATGATATCCCCACCGATGAAATGGGTGACCCGTGTATCTCCGCACCAGTACCTCTTCCAGTCACGCCCGGTCGCTTTCGCCCACTCCTCGGTGAACGATATGTACCCGATCGGAGCGTCGACCCACACGTACACGACAAGGTCTTCCCGTCCTGGAAATTTCACTCCCCAGTCGAGTGTCCGGGTGATGCACCAGTCCCGGAGCCCCTCCTTCACCCATCCGAGCGCGTAGTTGCAGGCGTTCGAGGTCCCCTTCAGCCCGGCGAGAAATCCTTCGAGGTACTCGCCGAACTCGCTCAGCCTGAAGAAGTAATGTTCCTGCTCCCTTGATTCGGCATCTGTGCCGCAGATCCTGCACCTGGGCTTGGTAATCTCGCCTGGCTCGAGATGCTTCCCGCACCCCTGGTCGCACTCGTCGCCCCGGGCGGAGACCCCGCAATGCGGGCAGATCCCCTCGACGTAACGGTCCGGGAGAAATCTTTTGCAATTCGGGCAATAGCTCTGCCTGACCACCATGGGATATATATGGCCGGCTTTGATCAGCCGCTCCATGATCGTCCGGGTCCTATGGTGGTTCGTCGGGTCATCGGTCATTCCGAAATGGTCGAAGATCACTCCCACCCGGGCGAATGTCTCCCTGAAATGAGTATGGTACCGTTCGGAGAGTGCCCGGGGAGTTGTGCCCGACTCCTCTGCGCTCACAACGATCGGTGTCCCATGATTGTCAGACCCGCAAATAAAGACGACTTCCTCCCCTGTAAGCCGCATGTATCTGACGTAACAGTCTGCAGGGACATATGTACGAAGGTGTCCGAGGTGGCAGGGGCCGTTCGTGTAGGGGAGCCCGCAGGTGACAAGGAGGGGCGTCTCGTTCATCCAATACTATTTGAGCACCGGATATAAATAGAGTGTCTGAATGGTCAAAATCCGGAAAATTCCTACGAGATCCTTTGGATCAGACGGAGATCTGCCGGATATTCCGGAAATCGCAGAATGGGTATCGAAACGGAAGGGGCTGACGGGCGACCTGGTCTCGTATCAGCTCGAACGATTCTTCACGGTCCAGGAGGACGCCGGGATAAGCTGGCCATGTGCGGGAGGGGCGTTCTATAAGGGAAGAGTCCTTGAATGTCTCCGGGAAACAGAAGGGACAGACATCATCGGGGAGCTGGATCTGGAGATGGCCTCACTCGCTGAGGATGCACAATTATTTTCATCCGGCGTCTGGTTTTCGGTTCCCTCACCCGGAGACCTCGGGCTTGCCGATCACTACTACGGAGACGCAGATGAGACGGGAAATGCCCTGAGAAAGGTGTACAGGCGGATGTTGCGGGGGATGAGGGATGCAGGTGCCGGAGGGCACGTCCTCCTGTGTTCGAAGCCTGATCAAGGGGATGTCGAAGCATTGGCCGGGAAGAAGACGTTCTTCTTCTCGCAGGACCAGTCTGTGGAATCGCTCTCCATGATCCTTGAGCATCAGGGCGACATTGCCGTCAATCCGACAGGTGTCAATCTCATCAGGGACGAACTAGCCGAGCAGTATGAAATATCGAGGCTTATCGTCCTCGACCCTGATG
>JAJRBP010000253.1 GCA_028679405.1 Methanoregulaceae archaeon
TCATCGAACTCGCGGGCCCGTGCCTCGCATGCCTTCCGGAACCGCTCCGGGTTCGACGATATCTGCATCACCGCATCCCTTATCTCCCGGTGGTCCGCAGGGACGAGGATACCGGTCTTAGCCGTTACCGTCTCGCGGAACCCCCCCTCGTTCACGGCCACGACCGGTTTCCCGCTTGCCATCGCCTCGATGGGAGTCAGTCCGAGGTCCTCGTCCATGGCGGTACAGATATGCCCCTTACAACGGGCATAGAGGTCGATCAAGTCGCCTTCGGAAAGTTCCCCCATGAACTCCACATTTCCCGGGAGGTTATGGGTGATCCTGGTCGCGTACCGCTTGGCGTGGTCTCCGCGGGCATATCCCCCGATAATGACCAGGTTCTCGTCCGGGAGATCCCTGAAGGCTTCTATCTGGAGTTCAATTCGTTTCTCAGGATACAGGCGGTTCACCGAGAGCCAGAAATCACCGTACTCAATGCAACGGAACCGGGATACATCGACGGGAGGGTAGATGATATGCGAGCTCCGGTGATAATACCTGGATACCCGCCTTTGCACGTTTTGTGAGATAGTAGCAATGCAGTCAAAAGAACGTACTGACTGCTGGTCAAGCCTGCGATGGGCAGCAGCCCATACCCTGAATGCCTGCCGGCTGAACAGGTCCTGGCGATGTTTGAATACCTCATAGAGGTCGTAGAACGCGCGGACCGGTGTATAACAGTACCAAAGGTTCGGGTGGTGTCGGAAAGCGGCATAGTGGCTCCAGTTCCCGGTGAAAATGAAAAAATCATAGTCATCCGAGAAATCCGCAAGCGAATACCGGATCGTTGCCGATATCTGCTTGAAGGGAGGGACTTTCAGGGTGAACCCCAGGCTCGAGACTGAGCCATCATATAACAATTTTGATACGGCATCGATGTCGGTCGTGAATACATCTGCCCCGAGGATTTTCGCCATCGTGAGGACAACCCTTTCGCCCCCGCCAATCGCACCAAAATAATCATGAAAGATGGCGATTTTCATTCGTGTCCCTGTGAAGGAAAGAATTGAGCTGGTCCTGTATGATGTCTCTTACCGAATAATTCGTCCTGAACCCCAGTTCCTGGATTTTGCTGGTATCGGAGAAGAGGATCGGAACCTCTGCCGGCCTGAACCGTTCAGGGTCGAACTGTACAGGAATTTTACGGTCTCCGGAGTGGATGATGAGCCCCCCGTCTTCAAGAGCAAACTCGATCTCGCCCTCGAGGATCATCCTGTCGACTTTAGTCTTCTCAAATGACGTCCCGAATATCTCGGTCTTGTCCGGGCTTGCAGGTTCGCGAACGCACTTCCCGTTCCTGAGGGTCTCGATCCTGTCGACCGGAAATCCTGACGTTTCGAGGCCGAGAATGAGGTAGGAGAGGACGGACGTGGTTCTCATAGAGCCCTGATTATACACATCTCCCGGATTTCCTGATTCCGCAATCAGGCAATAGCCACGGATAGTGTCCATGACATGCGACCAGTCCCGGAACGCGTTGACATTCCCGATAGTGATCCGGTTGATCTCCCCGGCACAGAATTGTGCGATCTGGCTCGTAATAACGGAGGTGACAAACATGATCCCGCGGCCGGCCCCTTCATGGTTGAAGGCCCGGGATACAATTCCCTTCACTCCATACGTGTAATAGTAGTTCCGCATGAGGTGGTCCCCGCAGACCTTGCTCACTGCATAAGGCGACATCGGCCTGAGCGGATTTGCCTCGGTGATCGGTACCTCCGGGATCCGTGTCGGCTCCGGGTAGATCGTCCCGTACTTCTCTACCATAGTCCGGTGGTGTGCCTGCGAAGAGAAGACAAGGCCATATTCCTCAGATGACCCTGCAAAAACGATAGTCGGGTCGATCTCTTTCCGACGGATCGCTTCAAGGAGATTATTCGTTCCGATCGTATTGATCTGGGCGGTCTCGATCGGGTGGGAGAACGATCGGGGGACGAACGACTGTGCGGCAAGATGATACACGACATCAGGCTGGGATATTTCGAGTGCACTCTCGAGGCTGGTGATCTCTTCGAGATATCCTTCGAGAAAATGAATGCTCCCCTGGATATTCTTCTGCACAATATTCGGGGGGATCGAACTGTCAGCCCGCCGGCGAACGAGTCCGTATACCTCGGATCCCTGTTCAAGAAGATACCGGGCCAGATAGGAACCTGCGAACCCCCCGATCCCGGTGATAAATACCCGGGCAGCATTCGTCATTGGTATACAATAAATGAAACTGATTCATTATGAAAATTACGTATAAATAGCGTAGTATTTCCCGGAAAAATGAACTTACAGGAAGTTGATCACCAATCTTCTATTACAGGGAAAAGGGCCGCCCCAGACCGGGGCAGATGTTGAAATATTCTGTCCGGGAAGCAGGATTCACGATGCTTCTGAACCAGCTCCGGATTGATTATGTGTGGATTCTCGTGTTCATCTGGTCGAAATGGGACAAAAATCCGAAATCCTGTAGAAATGAAAAGAGCATTTTTGTATCATAAGAAGATACGGGAAAATACAATGATATGGGGATGGCCCATACTAAACCAGTATCTCCCGGGAATGTCAGTGTAGTGCATCAATCACAATGAGAGGATTCAGGTCCGAAAAAATCCCAATTTCAGCATACCCTCGGGACCGGGTCGCCAATCGGCGGCTCGATGAACCGTTCCCCGCCGATCGCAGTCTCCATAATTACATGGGCCCCTTCCTCCACGGTCCCGACTATTGCTGCATCCTTCCCGTACTTATGGGATTGAATCGCCCGGAGGATCGTCTCCGCGTCCTCCTCTGCCACACCCATGACAACCTTTCCCTCGTTTGCGACCTGGAGCGGGTCGATGCCGAGCATCCCCGATGCACTCCTGACGCTCGTCCGGATCGGGAGATCCTCCTCCACGACCCGGACCCTGACGCCTGCCTTCCGGGCCATCTCGTTGATCGCGCTCGCAAAGCCGCCGCGTGTCGGGTCCTTCATCGCGTGGACCGTCCCGGCCGAGACCGCACGTTCGACCACACCCCATACGGGAGCCACATCCGAAACGATCTGCCCCCCGAGATCGAACCCCTCCCGGTGGGCAAGGACCGCGATCCCATGGTCGCCGAGCGTCCCCGAGACGATGATCCGGTCTCCCGGACAAAGGCCGTTGTCGCGAATCACGCACTCGGCGATACCTATCCCGGCGGTGTTGATCATGATCCCGTCGAGCCCGCCCTTCTCGACGACCTTCGTATCTCCCGTGACAAGGCTCGCCCCGCACTCGCCGAGGGCATCGTCCATGGATGCAACGATCCTTTCCAGGTCCGCCACCTCGAACCCCTCCTCGATGACCATCCCGCAGGAGAGGGCGACCGGCCGGCCTCCCATCACCGCGAGGTCGTTCACTGTCCCGCAGACCGAGATCCTCCCGATATCCCCGCCAGGGAAAAATATCGGGCGAATGACGTGTGAGTCGGTCGTAAACACCACGTTCTTCCCTCCGATCGGGATCACCGCCCCGTCATCGAGCGCTTCGAGCCCGATCCCGCCGGCATTTGTATGAGTGAGCTTCGTGAGTACCCGGAGGAGTTCCTGCATCACCTCCCCGCCGGCACCGTGCATCAGGCTGACTTTCATGTTTCCGCCACCTCAATCTCGACGTTTGTCACCAGGATCTCCCTGCCGCTCACGAGCTCGGGCAGTGCCCCGCAGGAAGGGCAGACATATATCTCATCTCCCGCGTAACCGCACACGCACCGCGTTGCCCTCGGGATACTGGTGCACTCGAGTTTTGTACCTGCAAACAACGGGTCGTCTGCCACGATCACCTCGAAAAGAAACTGCAGCTGGTCCTGGCTCGCCATCGCCATCTCGCCAATCCCGACCGATACCCGTGTAATGAGGATGGCGTTATGCTCCAGTGCCGCTTTCCGTGCGGTCGTGTAAAGATCGTACGCGATGCTGTATTCGTGCATTGATTTCGCCCCTGCGCCGCCGATCGGGGGAATCCGGCGGCGAAAAGATCTGGTTTAGATATTGTTCCTTACCGTTCAATAACGTATGCAAGAATCGTCGCGACACTAATGCCTTCTGAAACGAGACTTTCATGAGTGTATACCTGCACCGCCCAAAGGAGGGGGGAGCATATACAAAGGTCACTCTTAAAATAGGTTCCTCTCCAAATCTTTCAGGACATGCTGCTACCCGGCCTGATCGAGTACCTTATTCATATCGACCAGAACCTCCCGCTGGTCATCCAGGAGTACGGGCTGCTCACGTACCTGATCCTCTTCGTCATCATATTCCTCGAGACCGGGCTGGTCGTCACCCCGTTCCTGCCTGGGGACTCGCTCCTCTTCGTGGCAGGAATGGTCGCTGCCCGGGGATTCCTCGACCTATGGGCGCTCCTTGCGGTCTTCATCGTGGCTGCAATTATCGGGGACACGTTAAACTACTGGATCGGAAATTACCTCGGCCTGAAGGTCTTCCAGAAACGGTTCCCGAACATTATCAGGAAGGAATACATCGACCGGACGTACGGGTTTTTCGAGCAGTACGGGGGGAAGACCATCTTCATCGCCAGGTTCATCCCGGTTGTCCGGACATTCGCCCCGTTCCTCGCGGGAATAGGTTCGATGACCTACCGCAGGTTCCTGACGTGGAACGTGCTCGGGGCTGTCGCATGGTCTGTCTCGGTCGTGCTGGCGGGGTACTTCCTGGGCACCGTCCCGATAATCCAGGACAACCTGAACCTGTTCATATACGGGGTGATCGCGGTGACGGCTGCGACGATAATCTTCATCGTGTACCTGGTCGTCAGGGGTGCACTCTCCGGCAGAGAACCGGAAGCAGAATAGGAATCCGACCCATCAGGAAGATTTCTTCTTTTTG
>JAJRBP010000133.1 GCA_028679405.1 Methanoregulaceae archaeon
TACCAAATCTCCCATCCCTATCGGCCAGATAGGTCCCCAATACCTGCAGGACTCCTTCCAGAGATCCGTCTCCAACAACGTCCGGTGTCACTCCATGTTCCCGCATCACTCCAGCGGTGACGTCCCCGATCGCCATGACAAGCAGATCTCTCCGGGGTTGCCATATTGCACGGGAAAAGGACATCGCACTCGTAAAGAGCACTGCATCCGCTCCGGAAAGATCCAACTCCTTCCCGATGGGTTCAAGGGAGTAGCAGCGATATTCAATTGCCCGCGCTCCAGCCTTTTCAATTGCTTCGATAAGATTTCTATTCGGTACGTCTGCCCTGGGAATACCGATGCGTTTACCCCGGATCCATTCGCCTAAATATGGGACAAAATCCCTGCTATAGAATCCTGGTAAAACTTCGCAGACTATTCCGTGAGATCTCAAAGCCTGTGCTGTCTGGGGACCTATTGCAATAATTCTTGGATAGCCTGAGAGAAGCGGCGCAATCGCCCGGGCAGGTAATGCACTTGTGAAGAAGATACAATCAAAGTCGCCTTTCCGCACCGCACTCAGAAATGCCTGGATCTGATCATCGCGTAGCGATGCTGTCAGGGGAGTAACACTGTAGCATTCATGCCCAAATGCCCGGCATCTCGCTCCATCCGATTCTTCCTTCCCTGCTATCCGCGTGATTGCTATCCGCATAAGTGTTACCCCTCAGTTCCGGTTCGATCGCTTTATTGTACTTTGTGGTAAGAAGAGAAAAATGATGTTCGGGATCCTTATCGGGACCATCCTCGGTTTTACTCTAGGTGCAGTAAGCGGACTGGTTCCCGGGATTCATTCAAATACCATTGCGGGGGTCCTGCTTGGCCTTCAGCCTCTTCTCCTGCCGGTTTTCGGGGTTGAGGCCCTGGCATCGGCAATGTTTGCGACATTGATCACGCATACCTTTCTCGGGGTGCCCGATCCTGATACGGCCCTCTCTGTCCTGCCTGCCCATCAGCTTACGCTGGAGGGGAAGGGAGAAGAAGCCGTACGTATCGCAGCTCTTGGCTGTGCATGCGGATTGCTCACCGCTATGCTTGTTGTATTTCCTGTTTTCTTTCTCCTTCCTGTGATCCAGCCTTTCCTCGACTGGGGCATCGGACTCATACTCGTGGCTGTTGCGGGTTTTTTGATCGTATCGGGGGAATCGCCCCCATGGGCTCTCGCGATCTTTATCTTTTCCGGAATAGTCGGGAGCTTCTCCCTTCATTTCGGATACCTATGTGGAAATTTCGCTGGTGGAACTGCAGTCCTGATGCCGCTTCTGTGTGGTCTTTTTGGGATACCGGTGCTCATTCATGCGGTTTCAGGATTGCTTCCTGAACAGCATTTCTCCGGAATTCACATGAAGAGGGAAGAGATCAGGGATGCTACTCTTCGTGGAACTCTCGCCGGATTAATCGTCGGTTGGCTTCCGGGACTGTCGAATGCGACCGCGAATGCCTTTCTTGCAACATCGTCCGGCCTGAATAAAGACCGGAGACGATATATCCTGTCCACGAATGCCGCGAATACCGCCAATGCCGTTATCGGGCTTGCTGCCTTTTTTTCTATCGCCCGGATGCGAAATGGAGTTGTGGTCGCAATAGCCGCATTTAACCCCCCATCGATAATGCCGTTCCTCGTTGTCGCCACATTGGCTGGAATTCTTGCGTACCTGCTTACAATAGGGATCTCCCGTTATGCGGTATTGCTAGGGGGAATTAACATCCGCACATTGAATATCGTGGTTATCGTGTTCGTTATTGTCCTCTGTCTCGCCCTCACCGGTCCATTCGGTGCGTTCATTCTGTTTCTGGCTATACTCATAGGATTCCTTCCTACTCTTCTGAATGTCCCCCGCCTCCATTGCATGGGTGCAATTGTTCTTCCGGTGATACTCTATGCATTCGGATTCCAAGTGTAAAACACATCTGAATTATAAAATCTGGAAATGTCGGATCACGGATAAGAAATCGTCTATTATTACGTCGGGATTTGTTTCTTCAACCTTTCTTATATATCTCTATAAGGGTAATTTTTTCTGATGCAGTCTTACTGGTTTGGAGATGTGGAAGGAACGTCGTACCAACCGTTCGACGGAAGTGTTGAGGAACTGGTGGAGAGAATAAAAAATCTGCGCGTAGACATTGAAGAATTTGTTCCCCTGGAATGGGAGATCGCCAGGCAATGTGGAGTGGCGGCAACCAGGGAAGAATATCTTGACAAAGTCAAGGCTGTCTGCGTGTTTATGGCCAGGCAGAATGTGGCTTCATACTATCAGAGGCGCGACGTCAAATTGATCCATATGGTCCGGATGCTGGACGGCATCGACGAGGCAACGAACCGGTTGACTGAAGACGCCATTGAATGGTACCGAACCCAGGATCCTTCCTTCTCAATGAAGTATCGGAAAATTCCCCACCGCCAGGTCACAGATATGATGACATCAGGAGATGAATCATTCAGGGAAGTAAAGGAAGAAATCGAAAGAATCGCAAATATCCGTGCGATACTCATGAAAGAGGTTGCGAGGACGGCTAACGAAATAATCCCAAATACCAGCGCACTTCTTGGGGGGCTGGTTGCTGCACGTTTGCTGGCACGGTGTGGAGGTCTTCGCGAGCTTTCATCTCTACCGGGAAGCTCGATCCAGGTAATGGGCGCTTCCACGGCCCTCTTCTCGCATCTCAAGAATGGGACTCCTTCACCAAAACATGGAATTATTTTTCAGAATTATCGTGTCCACAACGCACCACGTCAGGTACGCGGAAAGGTGGCCAGGATCCTTTCCTCAAAAGTAGCGATCGCGGCCAGGTTGGATTATTACCGTGGGAAACAATGTCCGGAATTCGTTCGGGAGGCGATAGAATCTGTATCGCGGGCGAGGTATCGCACATGATATGGATCAATGATACCCTCGTATCTCAGGGGGACGCAGGAGTTTATGGCGAGCGCGTAATAAACGGGTACCGGGTATGGGACCCTTACCGGTCAAAACTCGCCGCACTTTACGCTCTGGGGGCCGGGCCGGATCTGATAAAGAGCATGCGAGTGCTGTATCTGGGTGCGGCACATGGGACAACTGTTTCACACGTAGCCGATTATACGGATGTGGTCTATGCGGTGGAATTTGCACCGCGGCCAATTCAGGACCTACTGGAGGTATCTGCTCGCCGGAGGAACGTTATCCCAATTATGGCCGACGCATCAAGACCTCAAACCTACGCACCTTTAATAGAGTATGTCGATCTCATTTATCAGGACATTGCACAGCCTGATCAGGTCGAGATTGCCAGGAGAAACTGGTTATTTTTAAAAGATGGGGGAATAGCGGTCCTTATCCTGAAAACCCGCTGTGTCGATGTGAAGAAATCACCTAAAGAAGTGTTGGCGACTGCCACCATTGAGTGTGAGGATTGCGGGATAAGGGTTCTCAAATCAACATGGCTCAGTCCATATCATCAGGATCATGTGGCCCTGTTATGTACGAAGACCTGAAATATTTTCCAAACCGTATTGCGTTAGGTTGCCCGTCCCGATAGCCCGGATGTACAAAGAATTTAAATGTAAAGTGGTCCTTGATGGCGCCTGTAGCATTTTAAAAGAGATCTTGCCTCATTCGATTCCGATTAACAAACTGCGGGGGAAAAAGATAATAGCCCGGAGCAGATTCGAACTGCTGTCGCGGGATCCAGAGTCCCGCATGATTGACCGCTACACTACCGGGCTTCAGCCTTCAAAGGTTGCCTCTGGAGACTTATGAATATGACTGTGGAGGGCACTTAAGCAGTTCACTCAGCCACACCTTCCACACGCCTCGCATACCGCCGGAATAGGTTGGATCTCCTCTCCTTCATGACAGAATGGGGGGATATCTGTGACATCCCTTCTATAATATATGTGTGGCACAAGCGCAATATGAGTATAGGACCCACAGGGGATATTCAACCGGTCAGCAATCAATTTCTGGAGATGAACCAGAGCAAACATGTTGGCTCCTGATGCCGTTAACATATCATTGGAGCGGAAGACGACCTTCATATGAAGCTTCCCTTCTCTTATATTACATTGTAACAATTGGAGGCAGGGGCATTCATTCAGTCTTTCATCAATGAATGGATTCCACGTGATTGCCATTGCCCGTCTCGATAACGGTGCTTCACGAAGCTTCTGAATAATATACTCGATCTGGTCGATATGAAGATCCTCCCCCCCGCCGATGAGCCGTTCGCCCCAATTGAAAAGGCGACCATGATAGTCATATTCAAAGACGGAATCCGAACCGTGGAGAAGTGACCGGGCATATTCCTCCATGAAACGCATCTGGAATCTTGAGGCGGGGCTCACCATCGGGGCAGTGAAGGGATTTTCTACCCGGATTGCGATCGTATCTCCTTCAATTGTTGCTTCTCCATCCTCGGTGCCGATCGGGACCCCTTTCTCCAGAATCATTTTAACTACAAGCTCATGTGCCCGTGCAATCGTAGGTGCCCGTATGATCCTCATCACAGAATACATTTTGTTCGACAGACGTATATTCACAACGGTCCTGATGGTTTAAGAATACAACTTGTGAGGTCAGGGGATTTTGGCAAAAGGGGGCAGATGATTCTTTGTCTTCGATCCGGAATTTCCTGCGCGGATGGTGGGATTTGTCCTAAAGCCAGCATAAGCCATGCCAGATCGGGTGCAGACCTGCGGTTGAGGTAATCGGGGGCTTTAGATGTGATAATCTGGTGGATCATACGCTATCGAGCAAGA
Source organism: Methanoregulaceae archaeon (assembly GCA_028679405.1). Classification (GTDB taxonomy): domain Archaea; phylum Halobacteriota; class Methanomicrobia; order Methanomicrobiales; family Methanospirillaceae; genus JAJRBP01. The sequence continues at coordinate 4,781 of JAJRBP010000133.1, forward strand.
TTTACCCAGATCACCAACCAAAAAAGATATATTAAGTGTTCCACTAATATTGATTCATATTCCGTTATTCGGAGTATGGAGCACTGTGAACCGATAATCGACAAGTGTCGATGGTTCAGAGTGCGAGACACATTGAGTAAGGAGGACAAATGATGACTAAGCGATTCAGCCTTGTGTTGGTAATGCTCGTAGCACTGACAGCGCTCGTACTGTCGGCATCGGCTGCGAAGAATGTCACTCAGGGCCAGGATGTGTTCATTGGTGAGCAGGGGCTCGACCTGGTGGACATCGCGGCGAACAGCGCCACCGTCGTGTGGTATAATCCGGGTGACGCTATCGGCTCGAACCCGGCAGCCACCAAGACAATTAACACTAGGGATTTCTACGTTGCTCCCGCTGACTATGTTGGGAGAACAGGAACCTGGTACCTTCAGGGTACGACCACCAGTGCATTCGTTGTGAACGACCCGTCCCTCGAGGTTAAGATCTGGGACCAGAACGCAGCGAAAGACGTAACTGGCAAGTCGATTCCGGCAGGAAACACCCTGAACTTCCGGATTGAGACCAACATGTACACGCTCTCCCAGCGGACTGACTTTGCAACTACCCTGAATGATATCAGGATCAAGGTCAAGACCAGCGATGGGACCGTGTATGACTCGCTCTTTAATTCGACCACGAATGCAACCTCGCTGGTTGGCCTGAAGGTCAATGCACAGCCCTACTACTGGGTAGCAGCGAACAACCCCGCATTCGGGTGGAAGAGCGATGTGCTCGATACACAGGGCAACCGGATGTACAAGGCCGGCACCTACACTGTATGGGCTGAGTCCAACGTCAACAAGATGAAGGACAACTACAAGGACCCGTCGGGTGCTGACTATACCGGTAAGACCATCTCCGCAACCAGGACGGTCACTATTGCCTCAGACACAGTTAAGATCGAGGCGAGCAAGGACTCAGTCGTCCGCGGCAATCCGTTCTCGGTTACCATTACTGGTCGCCCGAATACCGCGTACTACCTCTGGGTGAAGGGTACAAGTTCCATGACCGGGAACACCACTGACCAGCCCCCGCAGGTTGTCAGGGACCAGGACAGTGTCGCACAGGACGTACCTGCAGGCACACAGACCGGAATCGGTAACTATGTGTTCGAAGGCGGTGCCGGAAAGACCATCAGCATGGACGTCCCGGATAACCCACTGAGTGGGACTGTGTATTATGCACGT
>JAJRBP010000135.1 GCA_028679405.1 Methanoregulaceae archaeon
AAGGGTATAGGGATCCGGGTAACCGGAAAACCTCCTTTCTTATTCGTCCGGGAACGAGTTGCTTAGTAATTCTCTTTTTCAGGATATCATTCCCGGATCATCAGGTTCGAGTTTCTGGTTACTGATCTTTCTCGTCATGCCTGCACGGAGTCAGAGATCTCCTGGTTTTTTATTCTCAATGTGTCACGCAAAGATCCCCTGGTGTCTGGTTTTATCGATCTTATGAGATCACCCCCGCAGGGCATCTGATGATTCCCGGAGATAGGCCATCCCGGGCCCGGAAACCGGCGTTCTTTTGCCCTGCTGCGAACGATTATACCGTATCAGGGACAACAAATACTGGAATCATGAAGGCTGTGCTGGGTCTTGAGGACGGGACATTCGTCACCGGGGAAGGGTTCGGGGTCGAGGGGGAAACTGCAGGGGAGCTCGTCTTCTCGACCCAGATGACTGGATACATGGAAGCCCTGACCGACGCCAGTTACCACGGCCAGATCCTGATGTTCACCTACCCCCTCATCGGTAATTACGGGGTGGACGAGCAGAACTTCCAGGCAAAAAAGGTGTGGGCCCTTGGCTGCATCGCCCGGGAGATCTGCCGGGCACCTGCCGGTTCTCCACCGGTGAGCCGGTTCTTCGAAGAGCACGGCCTGCTCGGGCTCGAAGGGGTCGACACAAGGATGCTCACGATCCGGACGAGGGTAATGGGCACCATGCGTGCGTGCCTGGTGACAGGGGACGATAACGGGGAGTATGCAGTTGACCGGGCAAAGAGTATTCCCTCGATTAGCGACGCCGACCTGATCCCGGCAGTCTCCTGTCGCGAACCATATCATGTCCAGGGAAGCGGATCCCGCATCGCGGTCATCGATCTCGGGATCAAGAAGAACATGGTTATCAGCCTCAGGAAACGGAATGGGGACATATACGTGTTCCCGCACGATGTCACCAGCGGGGAGATCATGGCATGCAGACCGGACGCACTCTTCATCAGCAACGGGCCCGGAGATCCGATCCACGCGGAGGCCGCTGTCCGATGCGTGAAGGACCTCGCGGGCGAGCTCCCCATATTCGGGATCTGCATGGGAAACCAGGTGTGCGGTCTTGCACTCGGGGGCACGACCTACAAACTGAAGTTCGGGCACAGGGGGACGAACCAGCCGGTCAGGAACCTCGAGGGGAAGATCTTCATCACGACCCAGAACCACGGGTTTGCAGTCGCTGCGGATTCCCTCCCCGAAGGAAGCAGGGTATCCTTCTCGAACGTGAATGACGGTACGGTTGAAGGGTTCGAGGACCGGGATCTCGGGATCACCTGTGTGCAGTTCCATCCCGAGGCACATGGCGGCCCCCGGGATACAGAATGTCATTTCTTCGATGAGATGTTCAGGAGGATCAGCTGATGCCCCGCCTTCCCCACATCAAAACAGTGCTCCTGATCGGGTCCGGCCCGATCCAGATCGGGCAGGCAGCCGAGTTCGATTTCTCGGGATCCCAGGCCTGCCGGGCCTGCCGGGAGGAAGGGGTCAGGGTGGTGCTGGTCAATTCGAACCCTGCCACGATCCAGACCGATCCTGAAATGGCCGATGTGATCTATATCGAACCCCTGAGGGCAGGAATAATCGCAAAGATCATCGAGAAGGAGAAACCCGACGGGATCCTCTCAGGGATGGGCGGCCAGACCGGGCTGAACCTCACGGCTGAGCTCGCAGAGATGGGCGCCCTGAAGGGGGTCGAGATCCTCGGCACGCCGCTCGAGGCGATCTACCGCGGGGAAGACCGGGAGAAATTCCGTGACCTGATGAACGAGATCGGGGAGCCTGTTCCGACGAGCATGATCTTAAACCAGATGAGCGAGATCGACGAGGCCATCCGGCAGGTCGGTCTCCCGGCGATCATCAGGCCGGCATATACCCTCGGTGGTGCAGGCGGGGGGATCGCCCATACCAGGGACGAACTGGTAAGGATCGTCGAGCTCGGCCTCCAGAGGTCGCGGATCCACCAGGTGCTGATCGAGGAGAGCGTGGTCGGCTGGAAGGAGATCGAATTCGAGGTCATGCGGGATGCGGGCGACACCTGTGTGATCATCTGCGGGATGGAGAACGTGGACGCGATGGGGATCCACACGGGCGAGAGCGTGGTGGTCGCACCGATCCTCACGCTCCGCGATGACGAGTTCCAGACGCTCCGGAGCGCAGCCATCAAGATCATCCGGGCGCTCGATGTGCAGGGAGGCTGTAACATCCAGTTCGCCTACAAGGACGGGGATTACCGGGTCATCGAGGTGAACCCCCGGGTATCCAGGTCTTCCGCGCTCGCCTCCAAGGCGACCGGGTACCCGATTGCACGGGTCGCAGCAAAGATCGCGATAGGTCTCCGGCTCGACGAGATCCAGAACAGCGTGACCGGATGCACCCCGGCATCGTTCGAACCTGCGATCGACTACGTCGTTGTCAAGGTCCCGCGGTGGCCGTTCGACAAGTTCAAAGGGGCTGACCGTACCCTCACCACCGCGATGAAGAGCACGGGGGAGGTGATGGCGATCGGACGGACGCTCGAGGAAGGGTTCAAGAAGGCCCTCCGGTCCCTTGATGCCGACCTCCGGACCCACACGAACCCGAGCGAGATCCGCATGATCCTTTCCCGTCCGACCGATGAACGGTTCGGCTGCCTCTTCGATGCATTCAGGCAGGATTTCACGATCGAGGAGGTCGCCCGCCTCACGCATATTACCCCCTTTTTCCTGGAGAAGATCAGGAATATCGTGGAACTCGAAGAAAGGCTCGCGGTAAATTCCTCGGATCACGAGATCCTCCTTGCGAAGAAGTACGGTTTCTCGAATGCCGAGCTCGTGAAACTCACGGGAAGGAGCTGGGAGGAACTTGAACGCCTGGTACCCCCTCCTTCCTACAAGATGGTCGATACCTGTGCGGCAGAGTTTCCCGCGACAACCCCCTATTTCTACTCGACTGCAGAGCCGGAATGCGAGATCCGCCCCGGTAACAAGAAGAAGGTCCTGATCCTCGGTTCCGGGCCGATCCGGATCGGGCAGGGAATCGAGTTCGACTACTGTACTGTCCACGCGGTCAAGGCTCTCAGGGAGATGGGGGTCGAGGTCCACATCGTGAACAACAACCCTGAGACTGTCTCCACCGACTTCGATACCTCCGACCGCCTCTTCTTCGAGCCGATGCAGCTTGAG